>CAMWKV010000035.1 GCA_947174915.1 uncultured Porphyromonadaceae bacterium
CAACGGGGTCTTTACCGGGGTCGGGGTCTGTGCTGCCGCCCTGTTCGGGACCTTCTTCGAAGGGGTTCTTCACGGTCTGGCTCTCTTCTTCGATGGTGACGTTACCGTCGATATCCTCTGTGGTGACGCCGAGGTCGATACCGAATGCGGGGTTGATGTCGCCGGTCTGTTCGGGAGGTGTGGGGCTGAGCTTGCGGTGTATGCTGATGATGCGGTGCTGTCCGGGCGCGAGATCGGTGAAGGTGAAGTCGTTGTCGATGAGAGCGCCGTCAATGGTGCCGTGGAAATTGACGGCCATGGTGGTAGATCCGGCTACGAACTGGAAGTATCCGGAGCGGGTCTCATTGGCTGTGAATACGAGTGAGCCTTCATCGTTGGCCTTGACGGTGACTGCTACGTCGTCGCCCAGGAGAGGGAGTACGTCTTCATCGTAGCGGACAGATACGCGTATGCTCTGAAATGTGCAGACGACATCGCCGGCCTTGGCAATCTTGCCGGCCTCTACGGTGAAAGCGTCGGATGTGCCGTAGAAATAGGGGCGCTCCCACTCGGCTTTTGCCACCGAGTGCGATTCGACGCCGATGCGATATGTGGCGGCGGGGATGGTAATCACCTCCGGCATAGAGGCGTAGGTCCATGTATAAAGCGGTGTGGCGGGATCGTCGACGGAGTAGACGTGAACGATGTACTGAGAAAGGTCCACGTCGTCGGCGCGCCCTACGTGGTCGTTGGCTATGATTTTGACGGCATCGTCGTTGGTGATAGCAACAGAGCTGAGGTCGGCCTTACCGTCGGGGCTGACGGGGGGAGTCCAGTTGTCGCAGGCGGATGCCAGGATTGTAGCTGCGGCAGCTATGGTTAATATCTTGGAGTTCATGATAATCGTGGATTAATAAGTGAGAACGATGTCGTCGATATAGAGCTTTGAGCCTTCGTATCCTACCGAAGTCATGGTCTGAGAGCTTGGTGGCGAGCTGAGGTTGTCGTTGGAGATGGTCTGACAAGCCGGGTTGCCGCTTGAGCGGAAGGTGACGAAAATCTTGGCAGCCTTCTTGACGCCCTGATTCTGAGGCATATCGAACGTGTAGGCAGTATATTCGGTCGATGTAATCTCCCAGCTCTTGGCTGCAATCTCGGAGCCGTCTGCAGCGACGAGCTGCACATATGCAGTGCCCCAGTCGGCCGGGTTCTTGGGTGAGTACATGGCGTAGAATGTCAACTTTGCGGGACGGGATGTGAAGTCCTTGCCGGAGTAGACGGGAGCCTTGGCGTCGGCGTCGTAGCTGCCGAGGTAGAGCTCACCGACGGTGAGGTTCTGGCACTTGCCGCCATTGGGTATCAGACCGCCACCGGTGGCAATCTGGTTGCGCCAGGCAGTGTTACCACTACCCCAGCCTACTGTCTGAACGACAGCGGCATAGCCACCTTCGCTTCCGGGATATTTATTGCTATCCTGTCGTGTGCCGGACTTTGCTGCATATCCTGCAGCCGAGGCGATACCGTTCGATGTGGAGCCCTGCGAGGTAGTGAGGCGGTTCATGGTGTCCCAGCCTTCGGGGAACTCGATGCTCCAGTAGCTTGAGCCCTTTTGTGCGGGAGCCCACTCCTCGAAGCCTGCATTGGGGAGCTGGTCGGCAGCCTCGGTGGTGAAGGTCAGTTTCTTGGACTTGGCACCATTCGCAGTGATGTAGGCTGTATATTCGGTGGCGGGGGTGAGGCCACTGATGTTGAAATAGTTGCCTTCGACAGAGAAGTCTTTTTCAGCAAAATCGCCGGAGGAGTCCTTGAGATACATTGTTGCATCGGCCATGCTGAAGCCTTCGACTTCATCGGTGGCGACGGCTGTCAGATAGGCGTGTGTGGCGAATACGTCGGCAGCCTCGGCAGCGAGGGCGAAATGGCTCTCGAGGAGTACGGCTTCGTTGCTGACCTTGGAGGATGTACGTACACGGATGGTCATCTGCCCGGTCACCTGCGGAGCCAGCACGGTGGCATTATATGTTGTGAGGGAGCGGGAAGCGGGCTGAATGTCGAGGAGGGTGAGTGCGCGCCATTTGTTGCCGGCGGCTACGTTCAGATACTCGAAGGTGATGTCGGAGGCATCGAGGGCGGAGCCATTGGATACGACCTTGACATTGAAATCGTCGCCGGGGAAGAAGCGCACGCCGTCGGCTTCGAGGTCAAGGAGGATATCTTCAACATTCAGCACCAGAGCGACGGGTTCGCTGACACGCGAGAGAGCGTCCTTGACGGTGACTGTGAAGGTGTTGAGATTATCGCCGGCCGAGGGCTTGATGAATCGGGATACGTTGGTGAATGTGAGGATGCCCATCTTGTCGGGGTTGCGCCACATGCCGAGGGTCTCGAGGCCGAGTGCTGTCATGGTAGCCTGCTGGGCCGGGGTGGCGGCGAGGAGGTTGATTTCTTCGGGCCAGCCTTGTGCGATGAGTGATGTTGACTCGGTGTGGAGGAGTACTTCCTTGAGGCCTGCCATAGCGGCGATATCCATGGAGAGGGTATCATCGGCGGGGCTGCCGGTGACGGTAACGACAGCTTCGCCGGGGGTGAAGCCTGCCGGTGTAGCCACGGGGACGGGAGCGGAAAGCACCTTGTCGGAGATGTCGATTACAACTTCCTGTACGTCAATATTCTCGCTGAAAGATACGCTGAGAGTGCCGTCGCCGACATTGCCGTTGTTGACATCAACGGTGACAACGTAGTTGTAACGGGGCTGTACGGTGAGCTTGGCTACTTCGAAGGCGGCTTTGAGGCCATTGGGCTTCTCGACGGTGACGTTGAGTGTCACGTCGCCGGGAGCTACATATAGTGGGCGCGATTCATCGGCGGGGTATTCGAGAGTACCTGCGGCTGTGGCGAATGATGCGCTCCAGTCCTGCATGTACTTGGTGAATGCGTCGGTGTACTTTATGGTGAAGAACGAGTTGGCGAGCTGAGCCGTCAAAGCGAGGCTGGTAGTCTGACCATCGGCTACGGAGAGGGACTGAGAGCCGTAGAAAGCAGGACATTCGAAGCCTTGTACTGCGGGGTCACCGTAGAAAGCCTCCATCAAGTAGTCACCCACGGTAAACTGCTGATCGAGCGGGAATTCGCCGACGGCATCCCATGTGTGTTTGTAAGAGCCGTCAAGCTTAGTGAGAGACATAGAGAGGTCGGCCGCGGAGATGTCGCTGTATTCGGCGCGTGATATGGCACCCTTGTCGCCTACTGCCTCTGTGTCGACACCTATCGACGGAGCAATGCGTCCGGCACCGCTACCGAACTGTCCGGTAAAGTCCGAACAACTCGTTGCGGCTAATGCGAGGGCGCAAATGCCTGTGATGACTGTCTTGTTCATTGCAGAATGTTATAAGATTGTTACTTTGTAATCGGATTAATGTTTCGAGCTGCCTCCACGGCAACTCATGCAGACATATTCAGGGCAAAATTACGCTAAATTTTCCGCGCCGCCAAATTCTCGGGCATAAATGTGCAATTAACAGCATTTAATGTGGCATATATCTCTGTAGCGGATGAATATAAAAAAAATGTGCTAACTTTGTAAAAAATATCGGCTCAAGCGTGAAATGTATCACAACAACCATAAATAATCAATCTAAAATAATCAATCCAAGATGAAAATGAAAATGATTCTTCCTGCCGTTGCAGGATTGTTCTGCATGGCAGCCGTAGTTGCCTGCTCGGACAAGAAAGAAGAGAGCGCGAGCGGTTGCCAGCCCTACACCGTTGATTCTCTGCTCAATAATGCTGATGCGCTTGTTGGTGACACCGTATGTGTAGAGGGTGTTGTAAACCACCTCTGTTCGCACGGCGCCACCAAGGCCTTCCTCGTAGGTGCCGACAGTGCGCTGCTCCGCTGCCAGGCTACTGCCGAGATGGGCGGTGCGTTCCCCCTCGACTGCAAGGGCACCGAGCTATGTGTCTATGGTGTCGTACGCGAGCAGCGTACTGACAGCGCCGCTGTTGAGGCCATGGAAGCTCGCTATGCCGCTGCCGACAGCGCCGCACAGGCTCACGAAGGCTGCGACACGGAGAAGAAGGCTGCCGGTCAGGATAGCTGCAGCACTTTCGCAGCACGCATGGAGGACTACCGCGCACGCATCGCCGAGCGCTGTGCCAAGGAAGGCAAGAACTATCTCTCTACTTACTATGTAGAGGCTCTCAAGTGCGCTCCCGCCGGCGAATGCTGCACCAAGGCTTGCGACAAAGCCTGCGATAAGGAATGTACTAAGTAAGAATAGCTTGGGACATCCGACCTATTCTGAAAAGCCACAAGAGGCTGTGTAAGAATGCATAGGTAGCGCGTAGAAACGGTAGATCCGTGGAACGCCATTACATAAGAGAAGCCGTTTTGACACGGCTTCTCTTCTTTTATTGTCACTTGAAAGATAGGCGGTACAGGGTGGACGGTATATCTTCGACATCTATATATGATATGAAAGAAAAGCCGGCTTTCTCAGCCACTCTCCGTGAGGCGATATTCCGGAGGTCGGTGGTGATAATTAAGGAATCCAGCCGGAGATGTGCCCTGCAATATTCTATGAGCGCGGCTAATGCCTCTGTGGTAATGCCCATATTCCAGTAGGGCATGCCGACCCAGTATCCGGCCTCGCGCTCGTTGTTGCCGGTGGGATGATGCTCACCGCCGCGAGGCACGAGACCTATGCAACCGATGGCCTCCTGAGTTTCTTTCAACACAATGGCGAATGTATGCTCGGCGGGGATAAAAAAGGACTCTATCACACTGCGGCTCATCTCCACCGATGTGTGGCATGGCCACATAGCAAGCTCGCTCACTCGCGGCTCGGAGGCATATTTGTATAGAGCTTCGGCATCCGACAATTGCCAGGGCCGAAGTATCAGTCTGTCTGTTCCTATCATGCTTTCAATCGCTTAACAATAAAAAATCCCCGCGGGGCGGGGATTTTTATTGTAGATGTGAGGGTTATCAGCGGATTACTACCTTGCTTGTAGCGTCGCCCTGACGACGGATGTAGAGACCCGATTCGGGGTTCTGTACCTTCATGCCCTGGAGGTTGAAGTATTCAACTTCGCCCTGAGCACCGGCAGAGATGTTCTGTACGCCGTCGGCGGGAATCTGAACGTCTTCGATGTCGGCCTTGCGCTCGGCGGTGCCCCATGTGGAGTGCTGGAGTGTGCTGAAGCCGATGGTGCCTTCCCAGCGTGCGTACTCGGGATCGGAGGGATCGAGGTCTTCGGTATCGAGGTGCTCAATATAGAGAGCGTCGAGGTACCACGCACGCTTGAGGAGCTGGTCGGGATTATTGTTTGTGAGGACCTCTGAGTATGTGTCGGTCGCGGTCATATCCATCACGTAGAGGTTCCAGCCGAGGAAGTCTACGAGCATATTCTCGGTACGCTTGAAGAGGGCGTTGGAGGAGCCGTCGCGGAAGAGGACGTTGGCATAGTTGTATGAAGCGTCGCCGTAAACCCACATTGTCACGATGCCTTCAGCGCCGCGGAGGCTTACGTCAGCACCGGTCTTGTCGTGAACGCGGAGGCGCCAGAGGGGATTGGCGGCGAGTTCGTCGAAGCAGTAGTTGACACCGAAGCTGCCGTTGATGCCGTGGAAGGGCGAGTCGGCGATGACGCTGTTGGAGTTGCTGTCGGCAACGAAGCCTTCGGAAGAGCCGGAGCCTTCGGGGGCCCAGAATTCGCCGAGCTGGTCGAGCTGACGGATCATTGTGGTGCCGGTGCAGGGACGGTATTCGCTGAGGAAGCGGAAGTGGAATGTCTCGCTCTCGTTGCCTACGCGGTCCACTACAGGCTTGAGGCTCACAAGGATGGCCTTGTCGGTAGCGAGGTCTTCGGCGAGGTAGCAGTGGAGTACGGAAGCGTTGTTGATGATGGCGTGAGTGGTGTGGCCGATCTGGTAGATCTTACCGTCGGAGTCCTTCACTTCGAACCAGTCTTCGTTGACGTCGGAGTTCCACTGGATGATTTCGTCGAACATGATGCGGATGGGGGGACGCTGGCAGTAGATAGCCTCGCCGTCTTCGGCAGGATATGTGCTCACTACTTCGGGAGCCCAGGTGTCGGGTTCGGCCATAGTGAATTCGAGTACATAGTCGCCGCCGGCAACGCCGTCGTTGTCACCGTCGAGTGCGGTACCGGTCTGGCTGTTCTTTGCCACGGAAGCGTCGATGGTGATGGTGTACGACCAGTAGGGCTGGAGCTTGCTGATATCGACGAGGAGGGTGTAGTCGTTTGCCCATGAGAGAGTTACTTCGCCACCGTTGTCGATGGAGAAAGCAGCTTCTACGGAAGCGCGATCCATGTTGCGGCTGAAGGTCAGCGTGAGGGGATCGTAGTTCTCTACAGCCTCGAGGTTGTCGGCGGAGATGGTGGCAACGACAGCAGGCATGTTGTTGGTCATGGCCTGGTCGGCGAAGGTGATGTACTTGTCGGAAGTATCACCGCCTTCGGCAGCGCGTACGGTCTTGGTGACAGTATCGAAGCCGGGGCACTCGTAGGTGAGAGTGAGGTCAACACCCTTGGGCAGACCTTCGAACATGAAGAAACCGTTGTGGATGAGGTTCTCGTTCTTGGAGTACTTGTTGAAGAGGCTCTCGTAGGAGTCGGTGGTGTAGGTGCGGGGCTCCATGCCTTCGCCCGATACGGTGATGGTAGCACCGTTGATAGGCTGCTCGTTCTCAGAGTTGTACACCATACCGGTGATGAAGTTCTGGTCGGGACGAGTGAGGCCGCGGTACTGGAGGATTGACTGGAAAGCGGCGAAAGCTTCGAGACGCTTGTAGTCGTCGTTGAGGTTGCGCTGCTGCTGCTCGGCGATGGTGTGGTAGCCGCCTTCGCTCAGGAGCGATGGCATGTTGGAGCGGCGGTTCACGGACAGGTAGGGGTACTGGTTGTCGTGAGTGCCGGTGGTGGGCATGTAGAAGTCGCGGTCGTAGCGGTTGCCACGCGAACCTACGCGCATCACGCTCTTGAGGTTGGGCTCGAGGAAGTCGCCGTAGGCCTTACCGCCGTTGGGGGTCTTTTCTACGTTGACGCCGTTGACGGTCCAGCCGCCGAAGAGAGTCACGATGGTGTTGTTGACAGCGGATGCGTCGGAGTGGATTGAGTAGTAGAAGTCTGCGCCCCAGGCATTTGCCTCGTCGGAGCGTTCTTCGAGAGATATCTGGTCGTTGTCGGTCTCGCGGCAGAGCTTAATGCAGTCTGCGGGCATATCGGTATATGTCTGGAGGAAGTCGCGGACGTTGAGCGCTACGCGGAGCGTCTTCTCGGCCTCGGAGTATCCCCAGAGACCGCCGTTTTCATGGCCTGCATGACCGGGGTCGAGGTAGAGTTTGAACTGACCCCAGCCTTCTACTTCAGCAGCCGAGGCTGCGGGCATAGCCACCAGAGCTCCGGCGGCGATAATAGCGCCCTGCGCTATCAGTGATAGTGTCTTCTTCATGGCTGCTTATTTTTTGAGGTTCATTACATAAATGGAAGCGTCGGCAGCATTCTCGAAAGCCACGCGCTTGCCGTCGGGCGAAACGGCGGGAGTCATGGGGAGCATACCGCTCTGTGCGAGGACGGTAGCGGTGGCGCCGGTGGCGGTGTCAACCGACATCATGGTGGAGGCGGTGAATTCAGAGCCGTTGTCCTCTACGATGGTGTAGACGATGGTGCGGCTGTCGGGCAACCATGCGGGGTGCGAACCGGTGCCGAGGCTCTTGAGGCCTGTACCGTCGGCGTTGATGAGCCACATACCTTTGCCGGGAATCTGGAAAGCTATCTTGGAGCCGTCGGGCGACAGGGCGGGGTTGATGACGGTTTTGCCGGCGAACTGTGCCAGAGCCTTAACGCTCTTGGCGGCCTCAGCGGGAGCCGAAATCATCTTGGCGAAGATACCGGTGGCGGCGTCGGCGCCGGGCTGAGCTGCGGTGCGGCAGCGCTGGCCGAGGGCTTCGAACTTACCGGTGGCGACGTCGTAGCGACGCATCTGGCGTTCGATAGCGCCGGAGTTGGTGAGGTTCACGCGAGCGTTGATGCTCTTGCCGTCGGCGCTCCAGGCCATCTTGTAGCCTGCGCCGGGGGCGGTGGTGACGATGCGGAGGTCAGTGCCGTCAGCATTGGCCACGTAGATACCGGCATAGTTGTCGGAGGTGGTGGCTATCATAGCACCGTCGGGCGACCACACGGGGGCCATCATGCCCACAGGGGCGCTCAGGAGCAACTCGGGCTGAGATGCACCACGTACCTGGGCTGCGGCAGGAATCATAGCAAGCAGCAGTCCGAGACCCGTCAAGTAGTGTTTTTTCATGTTGGGTGATTTTAGGTTTATATTTATTATTGTGTACTTTTTCCGTAGTCGGGCGGGAGTGTGATGGCTCCCGGGAGGAGGGATTTGTTGCCAAAATTACAAATAATTTTTTAACCCGACGAATTTTTTCATTACTTTTGCACAATTAACATAAATAACTCCGAAAAATCCTATACCTCATCATGAGCAACCTCCTGCAGCGCAGCCTCAGCGGCATCATCTATGTGGCCCTCATAGCGGGTGCCCTCATCGCCGGTCCGGTCTATGCCCTCACTCTATTCACCTTCCTCGGTATCGTGGCACTGTTCGAATTCCGCCACATCACACACGTCGGCGCAGGCGCAGGCGCGGCAGGCACCGTCGCCGCCTGCCTCGACGCCATCATGATAGTGTCCATGGCATGGGCGCCCCTGCTATTCTCGCTGCCCATCGGCCTGATGGCGGCCATCATCGCCATCATCTGCCTCTACGGTGTCTGCCGTATGACTGTCGCCCTCTTCCAGAGCCGCGGCGAAGCCTTCGCCGACACCGCCCGCTCGGCCCTCGCCGTGATGTATATCGGCATCGGCATAGCGTCGCTCAACCTCATCTGCACCATCGGCACCCGCGGCTGCCAGCTCGCCCTGGCAATGTTCGTCATGATATGGCTCAATGACACAGGCGCTTACTGCACCGGCTCGCTCCTGGGCAAACACCCCATGTGGAAGCGTCTCTCGCCCAAAAAGAGCTGGGAAGGCTTCGTCGGCGGCATGATATTCTGCATCGGCGCCGGCATGGCGGCGTGGCGACTGATAGGCCAGATGTCGCCCGCAGCATGGGGCATCATGTCCGTCATCGTATGCGCCTTCTCCACCTGGGGCGACCTCTTCGAATCGCTCATGAAGCGCACCCTCGGCATCAAAGACAGCGGCAACATCATCCCCGGCCACGGCGGTATCCTCGACCGTATCGACTCGCTCCTCTTCGCCGCTCCCGCCACAGCTTTCTACCTCATGGTGCTCGACGCCTTGAGTATGTAATCACCTGTCATCAACATTAATACCATGCGTCTTATCACCATAGCCCTCCTCGCGGCCGCCACGGCGGTGTCAGCCCAGTCCACCCTCCGCGTCAATCATGTAGGCTACCTCTCCGACGACTTCAAAGCCGCCGTCTATGCAGGCCCCGCTCCCGTCGAGAGCCTCAGCTTCGAACTCACGTCGCCCGACGCCGGCACCGTGGCCCTCGACAGCGTCGTTGCCGTCACCGCCCAGGCACCCTTCAGCCACGCCGCACGACTCTACTTCAGCTCCGTCACCACCCCCGGCCGCTACAGCATGGCCGTCCGCGACGCCGCAACAGGCACCGTCGTCGACGTCGCCCCTATATATATAGGTGATGACGCCTACAGCCGCCTCAATATCCACGAGCTGCCCCTCAACTACCTGCGCCAGCAGCGCTGCGGCGACAACCCCGTCCACGATGCCCTATGCCATCAGCACGACGGCATCCTCGTACTGTCCGGTGAGCGCGACGGCGAGCACATCGACGTTCGCGGCGGCTGGCACGATGCCTCCGACTACCTCCAGTACCTTCCCACGTCGGCCAACACCGTCTTCCACCTCCTCTACGCCTACGCTCAGACGCCCGACGTATGGGCCGACGAATACGACGCCACGGGTCGCCCGGGCGCCAACGGCACCCCCGACATCCTCGACGAAGCTCGATGGGGACTCGAATGGATGCAGCGCATGAACCCCGAAGACGCCCTCTACCTCAACCAGATAGCCGACGACCGCGACCACCGCTATGTAGGCGTGCCGCAGAATGACTCCATCGACTACGGCTGGGGCCACGGCGGCGCACGACCCGTCTACCCCGTCTGCGGGCGGCCCTACGGACTCAGGGGCAACCTCAACCGCAGTAACGGCGAAGCATCGTCGGTAGCCAAGTTTGCCTCGGCTTTCGCCCTGGGCAGCAAAGTATTCGCCGGCCGCGACAGTGCCTTCGCCTCCGACCTCGGCCGCCGCGCCGTGGTGGCCTACGACTACGCCCGCGAGCACCCCGGCGCCGCACAGACTGCCCCCTGCATATCGCCATACTTCTACGAGGAGGACAACTGGCACGACGACATGGAACTCGCCGCCGCCACCCTCCACGGCCTCACCGGACGACGTCTATACCTCACCGAAGCGGCAGCTCACGCCATGGCCGAACCCGTCACACCGTGGATGGGCGCCGACACGGCCAACCACTACCAGTGGTACCCCTTCATCAACCTCGGCCACCCCATCCTCGCCGCCACCGACACCACCTACACCGGTGAGGCAGTGGAATATATGCGACAGGGACTCGAAGCCGTCGCACGCCGCGGCAGCGACAACAGCTTCCGTTTCGGCGTACCATTCATTTGGTGCTCCAACAACCTCACCGTAGCCTTCGTCACCCAGGCTATGCTCTACCGCGAACTCACCGGCGACACCTCCTTCATCGAGTACGAGACCGCCGCCCGCGACTGGCTCTTCGGCGTCAACCCCTGGGGTCAGACCATGATCATCATGCCCGAAGGCTCCGTGGCCTCGTCGCCCCAGGACCCCCACTCCGCCATGACCGACCTCACCGTCGGGCGCCGACCCGGCCGCGACTGGCTCATAGGCGGCCTCGTCGACGGACCTGTCTACGCCACCATCTTCAACAAACTCTGGGGCGTACACCTGCGCCGTCCCGACGCCTTCGCCGCCTACCAAGGACCGGTAGCAGTCTACCACGACGACTACAGCGACTACTCCACCAACGAACCCACCATGGACGGCACCGCCACCCTCACCCTCCTCCTCTCCAAGCTAATAAAGAGGTAGCTCACCTCTCGCCACCTTCGACAAACCTGCTCCGCATGCGCACGCGGCGGGAAGGCCAAGCACGTAGGGTCGTTCCATGGAACGACCGCTGACCCGCTTTGTCCGAACCGGATGGGCGCTTGGTAGCGAGCCCGGAAGCGGTCGCTCCATGGAGCGACCCTACGTCGTTAGCTACCTCTATATTTTGACACATATATTTTGACAAACGGTCTATATTTTGACACACGGTCACGTATTATCGCTTGCTGTGACGCGGCGTTAAAATGAGTTAAATCACCACCTCGCTTCGGGTGCTTCTTTGCTTTGACGAGAAATTCTTTGTAATTTTGTACCTCAAATTACAGCTTACACAAGGCTTTAAAACTAATTAAATATAACACCTATCACTTTGGCATCATGAAAGCAGCACCTGGATTGCTAATCGTAACTGCCTCATTAGCAGCAATTTACCCCCCCCCGAACGCTGAGGGTAAATCTTTCGTTGTAGGCCGGAATGCCTTCACCGTCACCTCCGGTACGGTGAGCAACAAGGTCGAGGACGACGGTACTGTTACATTCAATCTTCCCGCTACCACCGGTGCTGAAGTAAAATTCACCGACTCTTTCCAGGCACTCGATGCCGCCGGCGCGCCTCTGCAGAACTTCGTATCTGCGGAGCCTATCGTCATGTCCCTCTACACGTCGAAATGCCTTGTACCGGCTGCGCCTGTTGTCAAAGTCAACGGTGTAGAAGTCACTTCCGGCACCTCAATTCCCCTTGGTAGCCGTATCACCATCACAAATCCCAATGCCAATACTTCCGCTGCCCCCAAGGGCGGCGTATCGGTATACCTTGATATCGACTGCGACATCGCCGGCGGCCTCGATGCCATCGCCCGTGGTGGCGTCACGCGCCACGACAACGGCTCGGTGGAATTCGTCCTCGATGGCAATGAAGGAGAATGTAACTTCGGCTTTAACTACACAATCAACGACCCCAACTACCTGTCTTTCGCAGGGACAGCTTTCACGTTCACCAACTACAAGGCTTCTTTCGGCATGCCATACGTCACAATAGGTGGCCGCATGGCAGAATCCGGCACAAAGGTTCTCAACGGCTCTCAGGTAGTGATAGTCAACACGAGCGATCTCCGCGGCGAGGACGGCAACTCGGTAGCCATGGTATGGCCGGTCTATACCGAATCCTACACCAACTGGGCCACCGGCCGTCCGAGCAATGACCGCAAGACAGGCAACAGCTCTTTCACCGTCGCCGGCACTCCCGGTACGTCACACAGCCTGATATTGGACATGGTGGTAATGGGCGACAGCGACGACTACACCCTGCCTTTGGCTTCGGAGTTCAGTTTCGCCATCACCGACACCCTGCCGGATCCTACTTTCGCCATCACCGGTGAGAAATTCCTCGTAGAGATAGGCTATGCCGAAGGCACACCCGGCGTCACCGTAGTACGCTCCAACTTTACCCCCGGCAAGTCCACGCCGGACCGAGAATACCACTACTTCAAGGACAACGACGGGTATATCGACGGGTCCAAGAACACGCTCTACGGGGCGTACCTCTACGGCGACGGCTTTGTGACGTCCGACGTCACCTTCACACGCGTTGGCGGCATAGCTCCACAGACGCCCAAAGCACCTGTATATGCCATCAACGGCGAAAATGTCGACTTCAACGGCATACAGCATGTGCGCCCAGGCGATATAGTATCCGCCACGAACCCCAACTGGTACACCATCGGATCATACTCGCAGTATTATGTAGCCGATATGCTGCCGGTATATAACTCCGAGTGGCACACCGACACCCCCGAGGGCACGTTCGCATTCACCATACCTTCAGAGCAGACCGGAGGCATGGTATCCATGGACATGGAATATGTGGTGAAGAAAAATTCGCTCGGCGCATTCTGCGATGCCACTTTCACCAAGCAATTCTTCGTCGAGACACAGCTTGAAGAAGTGTACTTCACATGCGGCGACCAGCTGCTACGCTCCGGTATGGCACTATACAACGGATCCGTGATGACCCTTGTCAACCCCAACACACTACCGGACCAGTCGGCATCGGCAGTGTTCTCCGACTCGCGCACCGAGTTCAAGGATATAGCGGCAGCGGGGTCTCTCGCAAGTCCCGATGAGTTCGGACAGGTGTCATTTGAACTTGCCGCCACCCCGGGAAGCGCCTACACCATTCAGCCTCGTCTCACCACAAGCTCTACGGAATTCTTCGCTCCGGAGATGAAACCCGTCACCTTCATATCCCTCGCAGCACCTCTGGTACGCAATGCACGCACAGGGACAGAGTATGCTCGCGGCACTTCCATACCCGTACGCAGCGCCGTCGCTGTCGATTTCTGCTACGACATCGCCTCCACGCCGGGAGCGCAGTGGCATATGGACATCAAGGACAGCGCCCCCTCGGCGCCCGGCACCGTACCTGCCGGTATCTTGCTCGACGGCTCCCAGGGGGTAAGCCACGAGGACTCTGCCGCAGGCACCAGCTTCGTACTATCCGCTCAGGTCGACACCCCCGTCACCCTGCAGCTCTACGTCACCGATGCCGACGGCACACTGCTCACCAACAAAGCCGAATACACCTTCACGCCGGTCACCAACCGTCTGCAGGCGCCATATGTCACCGTCGACGGTGTACGTGTAGAGTCCGGCTGCGAGATCGACAACTGGAGCCGTGTATGTATAGTCAATCCCAATAATGTCGCTGATTCTTCGGGCAAGGAGCTCTCTCGTTTATCGTACAGCGCACTCGACATAAACAGTCTTAAAGATATTGTCTATGGCGACATAAGCGCCGATGACAATGAGTGCACATTCTCGGTATTCTCCGCTGACCACACTACCGTGAGCCTGCAACTCGCCGCCACTGCCGCCAGTGATGTCGCCGGTGTGGAAGATAGCGAAGATGAAACATTCACCTTCACCATCCGCGAGCACCGCCTCACTCCCCCGGTAGGCTCCAGCCGCATATCTGCCGCCAAGGTGCTCTACTCCTTCTCCGACGCTGCCGACATCAATGTGCCCGACCGTACACTTCACTATGCTATGTACTCCGATGCCCTCGAGGTCAAGGACACCGGCACCATGCCTCTCACCGACGCCAATGCCGCCACTGTCTTCAGCCAGGCATCGGGCGTGAAGGGCATAGCAGTGGCATATATCACAGCCCCCGGCTGCGAGGTATCCGAGCCTTCATATATCTACTGGATGGGACAGAAGCACACCACCAAGGCACCGCGCCTGTATGTACACCACCGTCCCCTCGAGGAAGGCGCTGTACTGAGTCCCGGCGATGTCATCACCGTGGAGAACCCGTACAACTTCAGCATCGGCGAGGAGATACCCTGGCATATGCCTGTAGAACATACCCTCACCGTAGGTGGCGACGTAGAACCCGAATCCATCGACTACGAGCCCTGGAGCGGACACTACACCATCCGCATACCCTACGGCGTAGAAGCCGCCCGCGCATATGCCGCGCAGCAGGGCGATGCACCCCGCCGTGCGCCCGCCGACCTGCCCACCATCTCCTTCACATCCACGCTTACACCTCTCGAGGCTCACACCAACGCCTTTGCCGCCGGGGCGCCGAAGACCTATACCTTCGCCATAGACCCCGGTACACAGACCGGTGTGGAAGAAGTGTCGGCAGCCGATATCGATGCCAACATGGAGATATACACCCTCACCGGTGTCAAGGTGACACACGTCGAGAATCTTGCCGCAGGAGTGTACATCATCATCGAGAACGGAGATGCCCGCAAGGTCCTCATCAAATAAACAATTACCATGCAGTTGCCTCAATTGAAAGGCAATACATTCAACTTCAAAAGGAAAAATAAATCAATAAACAAATTACTATCACTTAATCTTTTTTCAACACTTGAGTATGAAAAAATTATTTACAACACCCATACGGCTCTTTGCTGCCGCGGGCGTGTTGGTTGGTGCCGGAGTAGCAGTAAGCTATGCTCTGGAACATGTCTCCGACCCCGCCGCCGCACTCTCAAAAGCCCCGGTGTTCAAAGCACCTTCGTCTCCGAGCGAGGTCACAATGCAACAGACTTATCTCCAGGTAAACGGAATGCGCCTTGCTTATAACACACACTACGCCATCCAACCCGGGAAAGAAGTTTACTTATATAACAAGACCGAGGTTCCTGAGGGCTACGAGGATAAGATTTATCCCTTCGTATGTAGCGATAACTACAACTGGTCGAATTACTTCAACTTAGCAACCATGGCGTCACGCTATTCTGCATCCATCGTGCCGAATAGCAATCCTGAATTCATCACACCTAATAAAAGTGTGAAATTCATATATACACCTACTGAAGAAGTGGTAGACAAGCGATTCTGGCTTGGCGTCAATTCTATAACAGAAGATATCCAGGGAGGCACGCATGGATCTCTATATCTTTCTGCAGCCGATGTTGATCTCATCCCCAACGTATCCATCAATAATAAGGCTTCTGAAACCGGCGCTATTGTATACGCCGGCGATAAGATTACCATAGCACACTCTCAGTCACTCCCTGGCAAACTGTATGGCCTCCGCGTCAATATACCGGAAGAGCTGATGGTTCCGGAGTCTCAGGGTTGGGATACGCGTGAATATGATGTTTTCAATACTTACTTTACCGTTGCCGGAAAAGTGGGCGAGACGTACACCATTGCTGCACATCCTTGGCTTCGTACTCCGGAAACCGACTATACTGACGCATACTTCGACGTTACTGTACGTGCCCTTCTGAATAAAGCACCCGGAATGGAAGTAGACGGTGTAGCTGTAACCGCGGGCAATCCTGACAATATAAACATAGCAACCGGTTCCAAGATCAAACTCACCAACTCTAATTCATATAAAGGAGCCGGATATCGCCCGGCCATGCTAATTGAGTCTTCCGACATACATACCGTTAATATAACGGACATTGCCGTGCCCGGCTCAATAGCATATAACGATGATGAGAATACTGTTGAATTTACTGTCAATAGGGATTTCCCTGATGGCGTTAATATATCTACATTTTGGAATCTAACTGCTGACTATCTCGATGTTGACTTCGAATATTGCCCATTCTATTTCCAGGGCGGTATACACACCGAGCTGCCTGTTCTTTATGTAGATGGTAAAAAAATGGAAAGCGGTTGCACCATCGTTTCCGGCAGCAAGATAGAGTTCCGCAATCCTAATACATATCAAACAGAAAAGCCTGACGTATATGACTGGCCGGATGTGTTGGCATACGTAGCCGCAGGTGAGAATGAAACAAATGTGAATATTCGTAGAATTGGTCTGGCTCCATATTCATTCCTCGGCTCTTCAGAAATTACAATTGATACCTATAACGGTAATGTCTCTATGTACGCAGGCAAACCAACGGATGGTTTCGCTACAATTTATATAGGTACAGAACGCGGTTACAATGTATCTAATAATACCGCAGAAAAATATATATATCGGAAAGAGTCTTTCCAATTCAAAATTGTACCGCGGCCGGTGCAGACTCCGTATGTGATGTCAACTGCCAGTGGTGCTAAGATAGAAAGTGGTAAAACAATCCTTCGCGGCATAGAAATCAAGACAGTTAACCCCAATACTTTTAAACTTGGTAGCGGAGACAAGAGCTGCCTGTATCTACTAAATACAGTTACTACAGATTGGAATGAGTTCGCGCTTGAAAAACCATCTTACAATTCTACCACCGGTGATATGACATTCAAAGTGGGTGGCGAAAATGGCACTACACATTCCATCCTTCTCTCGCTGATGCTTACCAATGAGAATCAGTCAAGCTGTTTTGAAGAGCTTCCCAATGCTGAGTCCTTCACTTTCACTACCACCGATCAGCTGCCCGATCCCGTATTCTCCATCAAGGGTGAATGGTATGATGTACAGCCCGGTCAGGCCTACGGCATACCGGGTGTCAATGTGGTGCGCGCCAATATCACCAACGGCGTCAACAAGGCTACCGCATGCTACGACTACCATCCCTCCGACGACGGCACCGAACCCGATGTGCACGGCAATAATGATGTGATCGAAGCAGCCTTCCTCCACGGCGAGGGCTACAAGAGCTCCAATGTAGTCTTCACCCGCCTCAACGGACAGGCTCCCTACGCCCTCCAGGGTGCGAAGATATACTGCAACGGCAAGGAAATCAGTAACAGTACTTACGTCTACGCCGGTGATATACTTACTGTCGAGGATCCCAACTACTACTACGGTGTGACCAATGACGGCGTAGAAGCTCTCCCCAAGACTTTTGTCGATGATATGACAATAAATTCGGCAAACTATAAGAACATCGAAGAAGGTAAGTATCAGCTCGACTGGTTCAAATCTGAACTTACATATCCAAACCCCACTTCCGTTGACTATACTGCAGTCCATACTGTCAGGAGTAATGCCTCTGCAGCGTTCAAAAGCATTGAGAAAGCATATACAGTTAAATTTCACCCTTACTTCCCGGTAGTCTCCACTACCGGTGAAACTTCCGGTTTGAAATTAAAACAAAACATCGCTATCGGTTCGACAGTGTACGTGTACAACAACTTCTTGTACAACGTAGACTGGGAGTACGACTGGCACTGCGACATCGAGGGTGAAGAGCCCACCGCGCCCAACACCTTCCCTGCCGCCATCATGCTCGAGGGTAGCCAGGCCCACCACGTGCTCCCCGGCGGTGGCATGAACGCTCCCGAATGGGACACCTTCGTGCTCAGCGCTGAGCCCAACAAAGAGATCAGACTGGTAATGTACCTCACCCGCAAGGACGATCCCTCCGTGGCGACCAACAGGGTGATATACACCATCACCCCCAAGGCCGAGGTACTCAAGGAGCCCACACTCTCCACCCTCGGTAGTAGAGACGATGTGAAGGAAGGCGATGATGTATATATGGGCTCTACCCTCGTGGTGACCAACAACAACTCTGCCGAAGCCGGCCACGTAACCGTAAATATCACCAAGGACGGCAAGGAAGTACCCCTGGCACAGTTCTGCGGTGGCACCGAACCCGAGCTTGACGCCGACGGTAGCATGAACCTCCTCGTAGGCGACAGCACAGGCGAATACACCATCACCATAGGTATGGAGGTATCCGAGGACTTCGCTGAACTCACAGGAGCACCCGCACCCGTCAGCACCACTGTCAATGTAGTGAAGTGGAAGGCCAACGAATGGGAACTCATCTTCGACGGCGAAGACTACTATCCCGAAGATGATACGGTACCCTTCGTAAGCTATGAAGGCTACATCGAAATCATCAATACCAACCGATCCAACAAGATGCCCTTCTCTATGGGTTCTTCCCGTCCTATCGTTCCTGTAGTGTACATCGACGGCATCGAGATGGAGTACGAGAGCAGTTCTACCGAATTCGGTCTCTATGGCCTCACCGACTATGGCGAGCACACTCTTTCCGTAGGCTATAAGCCCCATAGCTCCTTCTACAAGACCGAGTGGTTCGACTTCCCCGAACCTATGGAAGTGAAGTTCGTCCTTGCCGACGAAGTCCTCGAAGCACCCTACGTGGAAGTTGACGGCAATCCTCTGATGGACCTCACCGTGACGAACTGGAGCAAGATCCGCATCATCAACCCGAACGACGTACCCGGCGTGATGAGCCTCGTATCCTTCGTGGGCAATGAAAGCATGCAGCTTGAAGATATCGCCTACAACGGTGAAGTAAAGGAACTTACCAAAGAGGAAGACGGCGTGAACGGTATCGAATTCACCCTCCTGGACGAGAACTGCAGCTCACTGATGCTCGAGCTCGAGGCTGTTGTCATCAGCGGCGACACCAAGTACTACGCCCCCAAAGGACACGCTGCTTTCAACGTAGAGCTCTATCAGCTCCTCCCGCCGGCTGTAACCCATCGTGTTAGTGGCTCGAACCATTGGTTTGAGCTGGCGAATACAACAAATAGTAATGTTGCCACTTGCACGGTTCACTATACTTCTTACAACGAATCCGAATTGAACAAAGATTTTGCAGGGACAATAGAACTCACCGGTTCCAATAGTTATAATGTAAACCGCTCCGATAGCAATGCTCATCGATTCATCGTTGGTGCATATCTTACCGCACCCGGTTGTATCAACTCCGAACCTGCTTATGCAACCTACCAAAATGGGCAGCATACTCTGACCGAGCCTCGCCTGTATGTTCACAATCGTCCCCTCTCTGTATACGATCTT
>CAMWKV010000036.1 GCA_947174915.1 uncultured Porphyromonadaceae bacterium
AGAAGGTTTTCTTCCGACTAATCGCTAATTTTGCACTTGTCAGTTGAGAGTAGGGCGAGGCGCTCTGCGTTAAATTGCCGTAAATGTGGCAGCGTATGGGAGTTTTTTTGTAATTTTGCTCACTGATTGCACCATCGCTGCATCATCAAACCGCATTATCACTCCCGTGAAATCGCTCGTCGCTTATATCATGCTGATATTCAGCCTGCTGTGCTTATTCTCCACAGTGGGTCGTGCCGCAGCATCCTCCGACACCGACGGCGACAGCACTTTCAACACCGGCGCCGACCTGCCTGTTCCCGACGGAGCGGCTCTTGAGCCTGTACTGCTTTTCCCCGACTCAGCGACCGCCGACTCCGACTTCGTGCTACCGGCCACACCGACGCGACCGAGCCGCATGAGATACACCAAGGTCGACCTCGACGCCCCTGTCGAATTCTCCGCCGCCGACTCCATGCTCATCATCGGCCGCGACTCAGCGTTCATGTACGGCAGCGGCAGCGTGAAATATGGCGACATCAGCCTCGAAGCCGCAAAAATCGAGATGGACCTCAACGACAATACTGTCTTCGCTGTCGGTGTGCCCGACAGTACCGGCGCCACCATAGGCAAACCCATCTTCACCGAGAAGGGCACCGACTACGAGGCCGCTACCATGCGCTACAACTTCAAGAGCGAGAAGGGCTACATCACCAATGTTGTGACCCAGCAGGGCGAAGGCTACCTCACCGGAGGCACCACCAAGAAAGACATCGGCGACGAATTCTACATCCAGGACGGCTTCTACACCACCTGCGACCATCATGACCACCCACACTTCGGTTTCCATCTCACCAAAGCCAAGGTGCGCCCCGGCAAAAACGTCGTCACCGGCCCCGCCTACATGGTAGTCGAAGGTCTGCCGCTCCCCTTGGCCGTGCCTTTCGGCTACTTCCCGTTCACTGACAAATACGCCTCCGGCATCATCGTACCCTCTTTCGGCGACGACTACAACCGTGGCTTCTACCTCAGCGACGGCGGCTACTACTTCGCCATCTCCGACAACATCGACCTCGCACTCACCGGCGAGATATACACCAAAGGCTCATGGGGCATCGGCGCAAGTTCGACCTACGCCAAGCGCTACAAGTACTCCGGCAACTTCAACATCAACTACCTCAAGACCATATTCGGCGAGAAAGGCGATCCGGATTACTCCCAACAGACCAACTTCCAGGTGCAGTGGAGCCACAGCCAGGACAGTAAAGCCAATCCGAACATGTCCCTATCGGCCAGCGTAAACTTCTCGACCTCAGGCTACTCCCGCAACGACCTCGGCTCATACTACTCTCCCTCATTCACCGAGAACACCAAGAGCTCCACCATCAACCTCTCATACCGCATCCCCAATACAAAGTGGAGCCTCTCCACCACCTTCAACGTGACACAGCGCTCGCAGGACTCCACTCTCGCCGTATCTTTCCCGAACATCACCGCATCACTTTCACAAGTGTATCCCTTCAAACGCAAGCATGCCGTGGGCGCCGAGAAATGGTACGAGAAAATCAAACTATCTTACACCGGCCTGCTGCAGAACTCCCTCACTTCCAAGCAGGATGAGTTCTTCAAGAAAAGCCTCGTCAAAGACTGGCGCAACGGCATGAGCCACAAAGTGCCCATCTCCGCCACATTCAACATCTTCAACTATATCAACGTCACTCCGTCCATCAACCTCACCGACCGCATGTACACCAACAAGGTCAACCGCACCTGGAATCAGGAGCAAGGCATAGAGCAGATGGACACAACCTACGGCTTCTACAACGTGTGGGACTTCCGCGGTTCAGTGTCGCTCGACACGAAAATCTACGGTTTCTTCCAGCCCCTCGGATTCCTGGGCAAGAAGGTGAAGATGATACGCCACGTCCTCACACCCTCCGTCAGCTTCAACGGTGCGCCGGACTTCGCCTCACCTTTCTTCGGCTACTACGGCTCGTACACTTACACCGACACCCGCGGCGAGCAGCAGATGCGCAAGTACAGCAAGTTCCCCAACTCCCTCTTCGGCGTGCCCGGCCAGGGCGCCACGGGTTCCATCGACGTATCGCTGTCGAACAACCTCGAGATGAAGGTAGTATCCGACAACGACTCCACCGGCGAGAAGAAAATATCACTAATCGAGAACCTCAACATCCAGCAGAGCTATAATATGGTGGCCGACTCTCTACGATGGAGCGACATCAGTACCTCCATCCTCCTGCGACTGGCCAAGAACTTCAACCTCAACCTCTCCGCCACCTGGGATCCCTACACCTACGCTCTCAACTCCTCAGGCACTCCCGTCAAGGTCAACCGCACACGTCTGCAGGCCGGCAAAGGCTGGGGACGTCTCATGCGCACCGGCACATCATTCTCCTACACCTTCAACCAGGACACCTTCCGCCGCAAGAAGCCCAAGGACGACCCTAACAAAAACAACAGCAACAACAGCGGCGCACAGCAGGAGCAGGACATCGAAGACGAAATGAATGACGCAACTCACTCCGACGACATCGAATACGGCAAGGACGGATATGCCATCTGGCAAGTCCCCTGGAGCCTCACTCTCAACTACTCTGTCAACTACGGCTACGGAGCCTTCAACTATCAGAAACTGGAGTACGACGGAAAGATAACGCAGAACCTGTCCCTGAGCGGCAACATACGCCCCACCCCGGGCTGGAATTTCTCATTCTCGGCATCGTACAACTTCGACACTCACAAGCTCGCCTACATGAACTGCAACATCTCACGCGACCTCCACTGCTTCGCCATGTCTGCATCATTCGTACCCGTAGGACCCTACAAAAGCTACAACTTCCACATCGCCGTCAAGTCGTCCATGCTCTCCGACCTCAAGTACGACAAACGCTCATCCCTCTCCAACGGCATACAGTGGTACTGACAGCGCCCCACAAGCAACGGGGCAGCTCGATTATCGCTCCTAAACACACGCCCGGCAAAAAAATCAAAAATTTTTGCCGGGCGATGTAATTATTTCTACCCCTCGCACGTCTAATATACAGAATCTACAATCAAACCAATCCATTACCCTCTATGAAAAAAGTCATACTCCTCTGCATCTTCCTGTCCGCAGTAGCCATCGCAGCTATTGCCGTGACAAAAATCCTCGTTGATGCGAAGAAATCCAATCCCGAATTCACCACCGCCGCCACCGCCGGTCGCACTGTCACACAGACCATCACCGCCACCAACATCGAAAAGATAGATGTTGAGTTCTGCAACGTCGAATACACCGTATCTCCTGAAGTAAAGGCAACCTTCGTCGTCCCCGAGGTCATCAAGGACAGTTACCATGTCACCCTCCGAGGCACTACCCTCAAAGTGGACCTGAAAGATAACATCAGCAATATTAATAAAAACGACGCGCGTCCGACCCTCACCCTCTCCTGCCCCGCACTCAAAGATATAGAAGCAAGCGGAGCCTCCTCGATCTCCATCCTCAACGAGCTCATCGTCCCCGAACTCGAAGTCGAACTCTCCGGAGCATCGAGCCTCAAGGCCCCCGAGATCAGTTGCACGAAATTCTCCTGCGACGCCTCCGGAGCCTCATCCATCAAGATAGACCGCCTCATGGCGAACAAAACCGACCTCGAGGCCTCAGGCGCATCGTCCGTCACCGTTGACAAACTCGAAAGCACACAGACCGAGTGCGACGCCTCCGGCGCATCGAAGGTGACAGTATTCTCAGGCACCGCCGGAAAGGTAGAACTCGACGCCTCCGGCGCCTCCTCAGTGACCTGCAAGGCATCCACCACCGGCGGCACCGCCGATGCCTCCGGCTGCTCCTCCATCACCTGCCCGCAAGGCATCCGCGCCGACACCTCCGGCATGAGTAAAGTCAAATTCCTCGACTAAAGCCCTGCCACAGCCCCGGCACGACAGGCGAACGCCTCCCGCAAACGCCCCACAAAAACAGGACATTAGGTACTGAAACAGACATACATAAATGATTGCCGCCCGGCGCGTGAGCCCCGGGCGGATTTTTATTTCAACCTCAGCAACTCCACCGATGCAGATTTGTACATAGGCATAGCCATGCCGATATCGGCATTTATATATGTAGGATCACAAACAACATATCGCCCCCCATCAAGAGCAAAATAATCGCCTGCCACATCCTCATCAAACATAACAGCCGTCGCCAAATGTCCCTGATAATGCACTAATACCACGGGCAAGTCAAGCAAATCCCGCACTAAGACAGAATACAAGATAGCCCTGTCCTCGCAGTCAGAATACGGATAAGCGAAGGTCTCATCGGCAAAAAAAGGCCTCTCATACCCGAACTGCTCGCCATCCGTCTTGTACTTGAATGCCTTCTGCGTGAAATGCAGAAGTATATTAGCAGCCTCACTCTTACTTTTCCCGGATATAGCTGTCCGCAATGTAGGGTACAGCTGAGATTTCACTTCATCACTTAGAGATGCGTTGGCATAGACATCCCAATAGCTACTCAGCGGATAGTCATTGAAGAAATCAATCAGATTCGTATTCACGCACACCGTAGCACAAAGATTGTCGCCGGTATTGGAGCAAAATTGCCTCTCGCTGTCTGCCGAATAACCCAGTCGCGGCATCCGCTGTAGCTCCAAGGTAAATGACTGCTCGTTTGGGAAAGACTTATTGTAGAGCTGCACATCGCCAGTAGATTTATCATCGTCTATGATATAATAATTCTCACCTCCGATGGTAGTGTATAGATAAGAATACAGCAGCTCACGGTTCGGAATTAACAGCATGAGCTTCTCGCCCCTCCTTGCCGGTCGCACCTTGTATCCACTCTGAGCCAATATAAACATTTGCAGCAACGTGGCTTCGTTGGCACTCCGGGGATAAACCTCATTACTGAAATTCTGAAGCAGCCTTAAATAGCCCCAGTCGGACAATCCGAGTTCATTGCGCAGATTGATACAGGTCTCTATCAGTTCCACTGATTCATCCTTCGAAAGCATGCTCCATGCATCAGCAACAGTATTCTCTTTTACGTCAGGCAGACTGAATCTTAGTTCAGGGCTGAACCGCACCTTGTATTTACAGCCGTAGAAATTGAACGAGATATCATTCGGGTTCGACGAAGGCTCGCTATCACGACCGGGAGTCATTTCCGGCAGCGACGGCGTCATGGGAGCTGTCGGTTTGTCAGGTTCCACGTATGGTAGCAACGGTACTGCGGGCACCGGAGCCTCGGGAACTGGCTTAATCTGCGAAAAGGGCAAAGGCTCCTCTGTACGAGGCTCCTCCGGATCGACAATCGGCGGCTCTATAGGTTCCGAAAAGAGAGGAATCGGAATCTCCGGACTTACCGTGAATGTTTCCCACTTGGTGCGCATGAAGTCCGAATATTCCTTATTTATCCGATTCCTGTACACCTCGTATTCCTTCACTTTTGAGGCCTTATATTCCTCGAACTGCCGGTTCCGTTCCCGCAAATAATCATCAAAGTCAGTCTGCGAAAAAGCGGCACTATAGATAGTCGAACTTATCACTGTCACAACCACTCTATAGTGTCGCATTACATCAAGTAATACTCTCATCAGCTACATCTTAGAAAGTAATTTGAGCATATACACCCGCTGCGCCGTCGGCACTTACTGAAGGTAGAATAGCATAGCCACTTCCATCGGTATTCTTCTTTATGACAATGTGGCGGGCCCCCGGAGCTACGACTGCATCAACGATATTGTACACATATACAGCCGCCAGAGCACCTATACAAATATTGCGGCCCAATGCAAAGTTATCAGCCTTGTTCTTATAGGCGCGGATATTCTCTGTGTTGTGGGTTTTCTTTATCTTGTTCATATAGTCCTGACGCATGTTCTCCGTATATATAATACCGCCGGCACATACAACAGCACCGCCCAAGATAAGGCCGCCTTTCAGATTGCTGCCCTTATAGAATTGACCCCAACCGGGAATAATCGCTGAGCGCCAAAGGCTATGTACTCCATAGGACGAAACACTAGATATGCGAGAAAAATCCGCGTTGGCACCGTTACGCTCAACGGCGTACAAGGCATGATAGTCCAGGACACTCTTACCGCCGCGCTCGGTTAACTCCCAGTATTCATCTATCCGTCGCGACTTTATGGGACGAGCGTCGCCTTGAACATTCAGTTGCAACTGATACGAATCAGTAGAATTCATGCTCGCGTTGCCGATAGCGTCATATCGCTGTGTTGACTTGTCTTCAAATACCTCGCTGACAGTCACCTTGTCTGTCCGTTCCACGTTGGATGCTATCTCTTGCTTTACCGAAGAGCGAGCTCCGGGCAAGGTACTGCTTGCATCTGAGTGAACCTCTACGAAGTAGTACTCGACCGCCGGACTTTTCGGCGCATTTCCCACCCATTTAGGACGAAGATTTGTGCTCTTCTGAGCCATGGCGCACATGCCTGAGCCCAGAAGAACACAAATGGTCGCTATCAACGCTTTCCTCATTTCTTGAGAGTATTAAGTACACGCTGGCGGAAGTCATCATGACGCTTCTCGAGCTTAGCACGGTCGTCAGCCGAAATTTTATCTTTCAGCGAGCCCTCTGCCTTATCGACCATCTCATTTTCAGTACCCATATATTCCAGGCACACATATATATTGTACTGGTTGTTAGGCTTCAGATAGCGCGAAGTCTTGATGGGATGTGTATTCTTGACAATTTCCTGTGCAATGCTCATCACGAAGTCATTAGATTCGCCCGACTGATCGCTGACAGAGCGACCTGTGGCATCATCACCGGCGTATTTCTCCAGCGATACGCCTATTTCTTCTGTCGCAGTTGTAAGTGCAGCCGCAATAGAGCGGGCGAAGGCAGCACGGGCCTGTGCCTCTGCCAGACTTCGGGCAGTAGCCTCCTTGAAGTGCACGCCGTTGCCGTACTTACGGATGGCGGGAGCTTCTTCCTGGAGGGTAATACAAGGTTCATCGGGGAGAGCCTGACCGATAGCCGAATTGACAGCACTCTTGGGAGCCGACGAGGTAGCGGGCTTCTGACTTCCGCAAGAAGTCAGAAGCAGTGTGGCTACAACTGCCACAAAGACAATAATTTTGTTCATAATTAATTGATTTATATTTGTTTGTTGGTTCCTATTTCGTTAGAGTCCTTACTGCTCGGACATATAATTTTTGGTCACTCCTGTAGCCACCAATTGTACCATCACTAAAAGAAATATAATAATAATACCCTGCACTAGACTTAGAGCTACTCCAATAACGATCTTCATTGAAACCTCCTATATTCTGACGATTGTTATAAAGAATCATTAGCTCATCTTTTGTTGGTAATCGCCAATCGTTATAGCCTCCAATTGTAGAATTTTCGCACATGGAATTTGCTGTATACCAATCTACTCTGCCTAAATCCTTGGTCTGAACAGCAATTCCAACAGAAGGAATTTCAATCCATTCAGTGCTAACAACTTTTTCCTCACCATAAACAGTACCATGAATACAAGTAGCGTAGGATCGGACATAATAAGTAGACTTGGGCAGATCGGTCACATACTTGCTATATGTACCAACCACACCTATGCCATCAGACACAACCTTATTATCATATATAGTAGGCTGACTTGTAGTCCCGTATACAAATCCTCGCTCTGTATAAGGCGGCTCACCGACAAAAGTAATCTCTCCTCTGAAAGTAGCCGTTCCGGAAGATAAATCAATATTCGTTACATCAAGCGTAGTTACCTTCGGCATTGGTACTGCCGTATTGAATTTAATCTCATTCGAACTGTAAGCAGTACCAGCCTTGTTGACTACATAGGCACGGACAAAGTAGGTTCTACTATGTTCAAGATCCTTGACAGTTCCCGAGAATTGATTATCCTTATTAATAGGAGCTACAACTTTTCCCACAGCGTTATCCAAGGTCGGATTCGACATTAACGAATAGACAAAACCTCGCTCTGTATAGGCCGGAGTACCCCACTCCACTATTTCACCATTAAATGTTGCTGTTGTATATTGTACACTAGTCACGGGTAAGGTATTGACGACATATGTGCTCCTTTCTTCACCTACGGCAATTACATCCATCTGCGAGGTACCTTTGGCCGAATGAATAATAATAACCGACCTATTCTCCCCTGCATTCAATTTGTTTCGATCTATATTCACTATAATACCTTCGGTCCTACCGTGTGCAAGAGTACCCATTGACGGATTAATCTCTGTAATCCAGTCGCAACGCTCTTCAATTTCCCATTCCATATCTTTATTACCTGAATTAACGATATTGAACGATAGAGTATTAAGACTCTGATTATCGCCGAAATCCAGTGTTTCTCTATCAGGCTTTATCATATCAGTGAATCCGACTGCGGTGACATTCATCTGAGAACTGCCTCTTGATGAGCGTATTACAATTACAGCCTTATTTTCACCATCATTAAGCTCTCCTCGGTCAATTACCACGACGATACCTTCGGTCTTTCCGTAAGCAAGAGTGCCTTTGGATGGCTTGATTTCTGTTATCCAGTCGCAGCGCTCTTCTATCTCCCAATCCAGATTCTCATATCCTGAGTTGACGATATTGAATGAGAGTGTGTTAAGGCTCTGATTATCACCAAAGTCAAGTGTATCTCGGTCTGCAGTGACAATATCGGGAATACGTTCGATGAGAAGATGGGAGGCCGTGGGCTCGCCTTTTTTTACAAATACCTTGGCCGTATTGGCTTTATAGCCCTCTTTGCTGATTTCGATGGTATACTCCATCGGATCAAGATTTCTGAAAGTAAACGATCCGTCGGAGCCCGTAACAGTAGAACTGCCCCCGGGAGTAAGGCGCACATTGACTGTTGCGACAGGTTCGCCGGTGGTGGCATCGGACACGCTGCCTACTATCGTACCGTACTCTACGTCCTCACTCAGATCCGAAGAACACGAGAAAGGTAGCAGTACGGCCAACAGCATTGCAAAGAAAATAGATAGATTCTTCATTACAAGTTTGTTTTTAGTACATTCAAATGATGGTTTATTGCTGAGGGATGGGGCTGAGTTGTATGTCAACCTGAAGATTCTCTCCGGTAATTACAGTGATGGTCTTGCGGTTCGGCTGATATCCTTGCTTCTGTACGGTCAGGGTATATTGCCGCGACTCGAGATTTATGAAGTCATAGTTACCGCTGATATCTGTCTGCTTGGTGATACCCGATGGAGAAAGCAACACAGTGGCATTCTCGAGTGGCTGACCATCAGTATGATCAGTGATACACCCGTGAATAGAGCCGTAAATCTCATAGTCATTCGAATTCGAACAACCGAAAGATATTGTACAGAGGACAACGACAAAGAGAATGGATGAAAGTCGACTCCAAATAGCTTTTTTCATTTTGGATTGTGACGATGTTGGAAGACTCACAATCCAACGGTAATAAATAAAAAAAGCGTGAGAGTCTGTACCGGATGCTCGTCCCACTTATCGAGGCTCTGACATTGCCCATTGGAGTTGAACGAGCAACGATGCAAGGGCCTCACGCAAAATATGTAGACAGTGGCGATACTCGCGTACCACCTCCATATATGTATACATATTTACACAAGGCGTCCACCGTCGCCTCATCCTTGACTCCAATTAAAGAAACTGTCAGATTTCGATAAGTCAAGAAAGAGCGCTTGTAAACGCTTTCTATGTCTGCATAACCCACCTCACTTAACCCCCAAAGGGCCCTTGCTCGGCGGTATACAATGCAAAATTAGTATTTTGGAATCATTTGGCAAAAAATTTGTTGATATTTTTTCACAAAACAGGGTGCATCCGGTCGGGTGCACCCTGTTTGTGTATTGTTTGACAGTTAGTTACTTGCCGAAGATGCCTCCGAGCATATCGCCGGCTTTGTCCTTGAGTTCGTCTACGACATTGCCCTTGACGCTGTCGAGGTCTACGTTTTTGAGCAGACCGTCGGCACCGAGTTTCGACACGATGTCGCTGAAAGATAGATTCTTGAGGTCGATTGACTTCAATACGTCAGTCACCTTCGAGATGTCGAAGCTGTCACCAAACTTGGAGGTGAGTTCCTTGAGAATTTCCTGGATGTCCATAATAGCAGTAGTTTAGAGTGAGTACTAATTCTAACACCCCGACCACCCCAAAAGTTCCCGCCGCCGCAGTCTAAAGAGCTTTGCAGACGTAGGTTCGCTATCGTCGGGCGGACAATAGAAAGGGCCGTGTCGTGGACACGGCCCTTATGGGATGGTTGGTTCAAAAAGTATGCGAGAAAACTATTAGCGTACGAGGACTTTCGATACGGTGCTGCCCTTGCGGGAGATGTAGAGGCCGGGAGCGGGCTGACCCTGAACGCGTACACCCTGCAGGGTATAGTATTCGGCAGCGGCAGCCTCTGCTGCGTCTACCTTGTCGACGCCGGCGGGATCTACATTAACGTAGTCGAAATAGCTTGTGCGGGAGTTAACCTCGAACTCATCAGAATCCCAGGGAGTTGAGTATTGCACTGCTATGAGGGGGTAACCATAAGTCTCATCGTATGTCACCTCGGTCTTGGAGGCACTTGTCGATACCTCATCATCATACTTGTGCTGGGGGCTCGGATATTTTGTGGTAGCTACCTCTTTGTTGAACAGCTGGATACCGAAGGCATCCACACGATTCTCGATGACATACTCGTCAGTATATTCTATATAGTAGGAGTCATCCTCATCCTCGTAAGAAGCCTCGAAAGAAGTGCAGTCATAGCTATACTGGAGATCGAATTCTTCGCGGGCGGGGAATTTCTGAATACATTTGAAGTCGAATTCGAGAGCGATATCATCGCCGCACATCATCTTGCTGTGATAGCTGTCGCCATCGTAGGTAGCAGTGAATTTGCAGGGCTTGGGATAGCGATACGAATTGATTGTAGCGGAGGCTATACGGTTGTTGGAGAAATACATATCGCCATTATAGTCATCGAATTCGTCTGTAACAATCTGGCCGTCGGTGCATGCCCATACGATATCGGTAATCACTACGCCATCACCCTCATACGAATCGTGCTCGATGATTTTGGAAGCAATCTTGTCTGCACCATATTCAATCTTCAGGTAATCATCTTGGTAACTTTTTTCGCCATCATATTCCATGTAGTCGCGCACCATGGTGATGTTACCGTCGTCGTTGCGAGTGATTTCTGTGCCGTCCACATAGCTGAGCATCAGCTCACCTGTTTCGTAGTCGGCAGAATAGCTTGCTCGACGCACCACGAGGTCTTTCACTACGGGGTCGTAGGTGTATTCGTAGGCCGACGAAACTTCCTTCGTACCATCATAGACATAGTAAGAAGTTTCCTTCACGAGTCGGCCGGATTCATCGTACTCGTACTCAATAACACTGTTATCGGAGGTCTGTGTAAGCACCTGACCGGCCTTATTGTAGGTGTACTTGTAGGTGAAGCCGCCCATCCATTCTCCTGCCCAAGAATCGTAACCTTCGTTAACGACAGTCTGGGGACGATAGAAACGTGCAGCGTCTTCTACGCTCATAGAAGCCGCTTTGCGGTTGGCGGCAGCCATTGCTTTGCGCACAGCAGAAGCCTCGCGGGGCTTGGCCGATGCATACTCGCACGTACCGGCAAGCATTGCAGCAGCTGCAAGGAAAAGTAAAGATTTTTTCATAGTTAATATAAACAATAGTTGGTTGCAAACATTCAGAGCCGCATCAGTGCGGTATTTCGAGCTGCAAAATTACAAATAAATTAACAATTACCCCCCCCGATTTTGTTAATATATATTAATTTTACTCCCTTCTGACATATGTGTCAGAACTGGAAGTATATGAAGGGGGCGACGTCGGAGCTACGTAGCTCAAGGACGAGCTGCACCGTGACGATGAAGATGAGCAGCTTCACAAGCCAGGGCGAACTGACGAACCATGCCATGGCGCGGCTCCAGAAGTTCGAAGGCAGCGCGTGCGACACAACTATCACCACGATGAGTATGAGCCACAACATGCGCGCCGAGGCAAAAGCCGGCGCATAGGCGAGGTCGAAATTGCGGAACACCGACGCTATTATTGTCCATGAGTCCTGCCAACTGTCGGCACGGAAGAATACCCACAGCATAGCCACAAAACAGATGGTGACGAACCACGACGCGGCACGCACCGGCCAGATATCCGGCAGTCGGTCGAGGTGCTTCTTGGAGGCCTTGTGTACGGCCAGTCCGGCGCCGTGCATACCGCCCCAGAAGATGAATTTCCACGCCGCGCCATGCCATAGACCGCCTATAAGCATGGTGGCGAAATTGTTGAGATAAGTACGGGCGGTACCTTTGCGGTTGCCGCCGAGGGGGATGTAGACGTAGTCGCGCAGCCAGGTGCTGAGCGATATGTGCCAGCGGCGCCAGAAGTCGGTGAGATTCTGCGCCTTATAAGGGAAGTTGAAGTTCGGTGCGAGTTTGAAACCCATTATCATCGCCAGACCGATGGCCATATCCGAATAGCCCGAGAAGTCGCAGTAGATCTGCATGGTGTATCCGGCGATGCCCATGAGCGTCTCGAAGCCCGAGTAGCCGCCGGGCGTCTGGAAGATAAGGTCGTTGTATTGAGCTATATAGTCGGCTATCACTGCCTTCTTGAGCACGCCGAGGATGATGAGCCACAGGCCGGCGTATACCTCTGTGCGCGTGGCGTGTACGTTGGCACGAATCTGCGGCAGGAAATAGTCGGCACGGACTATGGGGCCGGCCACCAGGGCGGGGAAAAAGGACAGGAAGAAGGCATACTCCAACCACGTGCGCGTAGGCTCTACCCTGCCCTTGTAAACATCCACTATATAGCTGACAGACTGGAAGGTATAGAAGGAAATACCCACAGGCAGGATGAGGTCGAGCGGCTGAAAATTGCCTTGCACCATGGCGGCGATGTTCCACAAGAAGAAATTAGCGTACTTGAAATAAGCCAGTATTCCCAGTGATGTACAGAGCGACACCGCCACGCACCAGCGACGGAAGGTACGGCTGCGGTGCCCCGGCACTCCCATAAGGCGCGACACTCCCCAGTCGAGCACCGAGGTGCCGAAAAGGAGCGCTACAAATACACCCGAACTCTTATAGTAGAAAAAGAGGCTGAAGAGGACCGTGAAAACAGCCATCTGCCACCAACGACGCTTGAGCATGCCGTAGAGCGGCATGAAGATAAGGAACAATGCCCAGAAAGTGCCGCTCGAGAAGAGCATAGGCTGCGTGGCATCGTATTTGAGCAGGTCGACGAGGTGGTGCCAATAGTCCGCCATGGATCAGCGTTCGGAGGGTTGGTGGATAAACTGCTTTTTGGGCTTACTCTTCTGGACATCAGGTACATCCATACGGATAGGATGTAGCGCGTTCTGTGGCATCCAGCGCATCACGGAGTCGAGCCACAGAGCTGCCGAGCTGCGCGTGGGATGAGCGCCGTCGCTGCTGCGGTCGAAGTGCATGCCGTTGCTGAGGAAGAAAGCTCCGCGGGGAGTAATCTCGGCGATGAGGTCGTTGATGCCGGTATCGTCTTTCCAGTTGGGAGGGCCTATCCACAGGTAAGGGATAGTGTCGATGTCGGCGATGATATTCTCTACGAACTTGCGGCGCTTTTCGGCTATATTCTTGACGAACAACTCGTTGGCGCCGAGGCTGATAAAGATATAGGTGGGGTTGAGGCGGCTGATATATCCGCGCAGCTTGTCGGACTGGCCCCACACCTCGGAGGTAGAGCTGTACCAAGTCACATTGTAGAGTGTGTGGCCGTTCTTGTCGGCGTAGGCTGCCATGCGAGGGCCGAGGCCTTCGAGCATGGAGTCGCCGATGAAAAGGATGGTCTGCGAGGCAGTGTCGACGGGCATGGGAAATACCGGCTCGGCACTGGCGGCGACAGCCATTGCATCCATCTCGGCCAGAAGCAAAGAGTCGGCTTCGGCCTCGGCCGATGTGTCGACAGTAGCCTCTGCAGAAGGGCGGAGCGCGTCGGCAATACCGCTGCTGCGCAGGGTGTGACCGGCAATCTCCGGCATATCGAACGCCGAAGCGACGGCGAAGATGCAGAATGCCGTCGCAAGCAGAGCCCATAGGTGGATGTAATGTTTTTTCATCGGTATCTTACTGATAATTAGAAACTCACCACCATGTAGGCGCTTCCGGAGGGGCTGACATGATAGTGCCTCAGACCGTAGCCGCGGTCGGCCGCCATACCACTCACGGGCGAACCGAGGAGCGAGAAAACATCGTAGGTGCTACCGCAGCGAGGGCACTTGGCCAGCATCGTCTCGGGGTCGATGGCCACGCGCACCGTCTGCTTCACTTCCACGGGGCAGGATAGGTCGAAAGCCTGCGGATTGCCCATCACGTCCGACACAAGAAGGATACCGCCATAGCCGGTGAAGGTGGTGGCGGTGTAGGGGAAGTTGGACGGCACCCGTTCATCACGGATGAAACGGCGGTAGCTCGTGGCGCCGGCCACACCGTAGATGTCCCAGTCGGCCACAGAATAAAAGACGATATTGACCGGGGCCACGGGGATTCGATTGTCATCGATGGTGTGGCATCCGGTCAAAACGGCCGTCGCAAGGACGGCTCCGGTGAGGAGGGTCGAGATTAGAGCTTTCACATTATATCGGCTTCGGTATTGTGCCGGAGCGTAGCCAATGAGGCGCAGCTCAGGCGAGCTTGGCGAATAGGTTGCCGAACTGATCCACGGCCTTCTGCATAGCGGGTCCTACGAGGGCGCGGAGCATCATGGGAATCTCCACATCCATGGCGCAGGTCACTTCCGAACCCGCACCGGCGGCACGGAAACGGATGTCAATAGCCATGGGGACAGGCGAGTTCTCAGCCTTCATCACCACACCTTCGGGCGTACGCTCGGTGGCACGGAGCACTATCTTGCCCACCTGCGGGGTGGAGATTTCGATGGTATCACGAGTGAAAGCCACCTCGCCTATCTGTGCGCGCTGCTCGGAGGGGAGCTCGTCCATACGCGTCTGCAGAGCCGTGAAGTCGGAGAATTTCTCCGACAGTTCGGCCGGAGTGAGAGCCACAGCGACGGGCTTTGAGGTATATGTTGCCATATCAGTCAGTACTTATCAATGCGGCATCAATTGCGGCCCGGAGTCCAGGCGGCCGGGTCATTGCGCCATTCCTGCAGGGTAGCGATGTCGTTCTCGTTGATATAGTGGGTATCGAGAGCCACGTCGAGGAGCGCATTGTAGTCCGAGAGGGTGCGGAGCTCTACGCCGGCTTCTTCGAAGTTCTTTGTAGCCAGGGGGAAACCATAGGTGAAGAGTGCCACCATACCGATAACATTGCCACCGGCATTGCGCACGGCTTCAACGGCCTTGAGAGAGCTCTTGCCGGTGCTGATGAGGTCTTCTACCACTACCACTTTCTGGCCTTGACGGAGGTCACCTTCGATGAGGTTCTCCAGTCCGTGATCCTTGGGCGACGAACGTACGTAAACATAGGGTACATTGAGGAGGTCGGCCACGAGAGCACCCTGTGCGATGGCACCGGTAGCTACGCCGGCAACGGCTTCTACCTCAGGGAACTGCTCAAGGATGAGGCGCACGAGCTCAATCTTGATGAAGCTGCGCACGTCGGGGTACGACAATGTGCGACGATTGTCGGTATAAATAGGTGAATTCCAACCGGATGCCCAGATGAAGGGGTTGGCGGGTTGAAGCTTCAATGCGTTGATTCTCAGGAGTTTTTCCGCAAGCATGCGGGCCACGTGATTCATGTCGGGATATGTTTTGATTCTTGCTGCAAAATTACACAATTTCCACGGTATAACAATACGCTCCGAAGAAAAGTCCGACCGTCCAAACAATTTTTAACCTTGTAACTATCTACATCAAAAATAAATGCGTATTTTTGCGTATGAAATAAAAACGCGTATGGAACAGGACTACGACCGCATCATCAACGAACGCGCCGAAGCGCTCTTCGCCCTCATGGCACCACAAATCGACGAAAACGATATGCTGCGCCTGCGCGACGCCTTCGCTTTGGCCCGCGAGGCACACGCTGCCCAGAAGCGCAAGGGCGGTGAGCCCTACATCCTTCATCCGCTGGCTGTTGCCCGCATCGTGGCCGAGGATATGTCGCTCGGTGTCGACGCCGTCATAGCCGCCCTCCTCCACGATGTGGTGGAAGATACCGACCACACCAACGACGAGATACGTCGCCGATTCGGTGCCGACGTGGCACGACTCGTGGGCGCCGTCACGAAGCAGAAAAAGGAGCACTACGAATTCTCCGGCCAGGTGGACAACTACCGGCAGATGCTCGAAGCCGTTGAGTACGACATCCGTGCGCTCCTTGTAAAGCTCGCCGACCGTCTACACAACATGCGCACCCTCTCTGCCATGCCCGCCGACAAGCAGATGAAAATCGCCGGCGAGACCGACTACTTCTATGCCCCGCTGGCCAACCGCCTCGGCCTGTACAACATAAAGATGGAGCTCGAGAACCTCAGCTTCCGTTTCCGCTGCCCCTACGAGTACGACGAAATAGTAGAACTCACCGAGCGCGACCGGCAGGCCCAGGCCGAACGCCTCGAACGCTTCCGCCGACACATCAGCTCCACCCTCATGGCCGCCGGCATACGCGCCGAGGTCACCATCGAATATCGGCCACCCTACAGCATCTGGCGCAAGATGCATAAGTACGGCGACGACTTCAACCACCTCAAATACCGCCACTTCACCGAGATTGTCTACGACACCCCTATGGGCACTACCGAGAAAGAAATGGCCCTGCGCGTCTACGCCGTCCTCACAGACGCCTTCAAGGAGAAGCCCGGCGGCATCATCAACTACATCGACTCGCCCAAGGAGAACGGCTACCAGAGCTTCCACGTCAAGCTCCTCGCCGACTTCGGCCGATGGCAGGAGGTACACATCAGCAGCCGGCGCATGGTACGCAATTCGAAACTCGGATGCATAGCCGAGCGCACCGACGACAATATACGCCGTTGGATTGAAAAATTCCGCAACGTCCTCCGCGAGGTAGCCACACAGGCCCAGGACGGCAGCGGTAACTTCATCGAAAAGGTCGTCACTACCTTCTACAACGACGACATCATGATTTTCACTCCGGCGGGTCGCCCCGTGGTAATGCCACAGAAAGCCACTGTGCTCGACTTCGCCTACGAGCTCGACCCCGTCATCGGCGAAAAAGCCAAGTACGCCCGTATCAACGGCTTCCTCGCCTCCATCAAAGCCCAGCTTCGTCGCGGCGACGTGGTAGAGGTATTCACCGACCCCGAGGCACACCCCGTGCCTGAATGGCTCGATAAGGTAGTGACCTACAAGGCTCGCACCGCCATCGCCGCCTACCTCGCCTCGCGCCCGAAAGCCCGCTGGCACCGCTGCGACCGCTGCATGCCCATCCCCGGTGACGAAGTGGTAGGGTTCCGCGACGACAATGGCGAAATCACCATCCACCGCCGCGACTGCCCGGACGCCGTAAGCCTGGCCTCGCAGCACGGCGACAGTATCTGTTCCGTGGACTACACGCCCGACGACACTCTTTACACTCAGACAATTGTTGTCACCGCCGTCGACCGCTACCACCTCCTCATCGACCTCGTCGACACCATCTCCAACCACCTCCACCTGGCCATCGAGAGCATCAACACATCCACAGCCGACAATATCGTCACCGTCACTATCCGCCTCGGCGTGCACTCATTCGACGAGCTCCAGTCCATCATCTCGAGCATCACCGCCATCGACGGCGTCGACACCGTGAAACGCCTCACCACCCTCGCCTCTCCAACGCCCTTCCGCCCGGACTGACGCTCGGAAGGATATCTCACCACCTGCGTGCAGGATGGCATCGGTAGTGATGAGTCGCAGAGAAAGGTTGTTTATCCTAATATCGGGTGGAAGCTATCGCATGGGCATAAAAAAAGTCCCTGTTTTCGTTTCAACAACGATTGGGGACCTAAGCCAAGAGGCATTGATTTGTGATTCAAGTAATTTGCTTTATAGACTTGTGCATCTACTAACAAGATTATATCATACTTACTTATCCTTCAAAATCTCACAAGGCAGGTCGATTGTCATCGCGACGTTGACGATCCCTTGCTTGCCTCAGCTTAGATCAAGAAATAATGTAAATAATCAATAGGCCTAAGATGATGGCTGGGAGACTTATAAAGTTGTACAAAGTTAAATACTTTTTTGCTAACGACCAAGATTTCATGCGGCTCAGTGGTGTGAATTAGCATTATTTTTGATTTGAATCAATAATTTCACACTCCTTTAACACCGACAGCATGTCATAATCCCTTTTACAAGACCCCGCCCCCCCAAGTTAATGCCGGGGAAACAGGGTCTAATAACAAAGAAGAGGCTGTGTCAAGATAGCTTCTCGAACGTAGGGTCGCTCCATGGAGCGACCGCTGACTATACCACGTGCTGCCGGAAAGTCTACCGGCTGCAGCCCGGAAGCGGGGGGCGCCTCGGCGGCCCCCCCACTCAGTGGGTCATGTGTTTTTTTAGACATGAGAGTGGGGGAGGAACAAATATTTATTGG
>CAMWKV010000037.1 GCA_947174915.1 uncultured Porphyromonadaceae bacterium
GGAATTTTGTCAATTATTGAGGGAAAAATCGTATCTTTGCAGCAAAATATTGGCGGATAGTATACCTGTACCACTGCTGTAGGTGGCGCATTGCGCGTTCAGTCAATGTTTTACCTTACTCCTTCGTCGTCGCTTGCGACGCACGTTTCTTGACCGATGAAATATTAATAAACCACAATATGATAACATCAGCCATCTTCGGAATAGAGAATAATGGACTCCTTGGCATCACGGCCTTGCTGACCGGTGCTGCCCTGGTGGGTCTGGCGCTATGGCTTGCCAAACTTATCTCCCCGAGATCTTTCAATCCTCAGAAAGGCCAAGCCTATGAATGTGGTATCCCCACACGAGGCGAGAGTATGTCGCAGTTCCATGTGGGATACTATCTATTCGCTATCCTGTTCCTTATGTTCGACGTCGAAACAGTATTTCTCTTCCCCTGGGCGGTGAGAATGCGTGAGCTCGGCGTCGATGGTTTGTTATGTATAGCTGTTTTCTTCGGTATACTTGTGCTGGGTCTTGTATATGCCTGGCGGAAAGGAGCTCTTGAATGGAAGTAACTACCAAAAGCATGCCCTACGAGGCGTGGAAAGACAATGAATATATTGAGAAGCTCGTCAATGAGCTTCGCGAGAACGGTACGAACGTCGTAGTAGGCTCACTCGACAAGCTCATCAACTGGGGCCGCTCGAACTCTCTGTGGCCTCTCACTTTCGCCACGAGCTGCTGCGGTATCGAATTCGTGTCGCTAGGCGCTGCCCGCTTTGATATGGCGCGTTTCGGTTGGGAAGTAGCGCGTTCGTCGCCCCGCCAGGCCGACTTCATGATGGTGGCCGGTACTATCGTGCTCCGCATGGTGCCTGTGTTCCGCCGTCTGTACGACCAGCTTGCCGAACCTAAGTATGTCATCGCCTGCGGTAGCTGCGCCATCTCCGGTGGCCCCTTCCGTAACAGCTACCATGTAGCCAAGGGCATTGAAGATATCGTGCCTGTCGACGTATTCGTCCCCGGCTGTCCTCCCCGCCCCGAGGCTATGATATATGGTATCATGCAGCTTTCGCGAAAAGTAAAAGTAGAGCGTTTCTTCGGCGGTGTCAATCGTCAAGAGAAGCAGGAGGAATTCCTCGCAGCTCATCCCGTCGACGGGGTTAACGATTGATTGTTTCACGCCTGTATCATAAAGCCATGAGCAATATTTCAGACAAGATTCAGAAGCTCTTCCCGGACTACGCCGTGGAAGAGGCTAATGTACCTATATTTACCGTGCCCCAGGAAAAGTGGCACGATACCGCCGTCGCTCTCCGCGATACCGCCGACCTGGCTCTCGACTACCTCGTCACTATAGTAGGTATGGACTGGACCGAGAATCTCGGCGCCATTTACTACCTGATGTCCACCAAATATGACACCATTGTGGGCTTCAAGGTGCTCGCCGCCGGTGACCGTCAGCAGCCCTACATCCCCTCTGTGGCCGATGTATGGCATGTGGCAGGCCTCTACGAGCGCGAGGTGTACGACTTCTTCGGCATCATCTTCATCGGCAATCCCGATATGCGCCGTCTCTTCCTCAATATCGACTGGGTGGGCTATCCCTTCCGCAAGGACTATGACGCCGATCCCGCTCTCAACCCAGTATCGATAGAGAGCGAGCGTCAGTCCGACTTCACCGACGTGTACTCTCTCGACGAGAACGGCAAGGTGGTGAAGGGCGAGCGCCGCATCTTTGAGAAGGACGACTTCGTGGTGAATATCGGCCCGCAGCACCCCGCCACACACGGTGTGCTCCGCTTCCGCACCGCTGTCGACGGCGAGACAATCAAGAAAATCGATGTGTACATGGGCTACATCCACCGCGGCGTTGAAAAACTCTGCGAGAACCTCATGTACCCCCAGACACTCCACTTCATGGACCGTCTGGACTACTTCTCCGCTCACAACTACCACCACGCACTCTGTATGATTATCGAGAAGGCTGCCGGCATCGAAATCAGCCGCCGCGCCCAGGTGATCCGCGTGATGATGGACGAACTCTCCCGTATCGCTTCGCACTGCCTCTTCATCGGTACATACTGCATGGACCTCGGTGCCACCACGATGCTCTTCTACACCCTCCGTGTGCGTGAGCAGATTCTGGATATCATGGAGAAGACCTGCGGTGCCCGCATGACCTTCAACTACGATTGCATCGGTGGTGTGATGCAGGACCTTGCTCCCGACTTCGTGCAGGATGTGAAGGCTCTCCTTGCCACCCTCCCCGCCAACCTCAAGGAATACAACGACGTATTCACCGGCAACATCATCGCCAAGAACCGTCTCGAAGGCGTAGGCGTCCTCTCCCGCGAAGATGCTATCGCCTACGGCGTCACCGGTCCTTCGGGCCGCGCTTCCGGTTGGGCCTGCGACATGCGTAAGCTCCAGCCCTATAGCATCTACCCCGAACTTGACTTCGAAGAAGTGGTCGCTACCGAAGGCGATTCGATGGCTCGCTTCAAGTGCCGTCTCCACGAGATAGAGCAGTCCGCCAAGATTCTCGAACAGCTCGTCGACAACATCCCCGAAGGCGAGTGCTGCGTGAAGGTACCCAAGATGCTCAAGCTCCCTGTAGGACGCTGGTTCCAGGTGACCGAGGGTTGCCGCGGCGCTTTCGGCCTCTACCTCGAGAGCGATGGCAGCGCCAAACCCTACCGTCTCAAGATTGCTCCTCCCTGTCTGCCCCAGGCAGCCGTGGTCGACCATATCACCCGTGGCCAGAAGATTGCCGACCTTATCACTATCGGCGGTTCAATGGACTACATCGTACCCGATATCGACCGTTAAAAAGCCACATCGGTTAAATCAGTAATATCACAGCACAATGCAAGATTTATCTTTCATCACCGACTGGATCAACATATCCCTGAGGTCCATCATGCCCGGATGGCTTGCCGTCACCACCGAATGTGTACTCATCGGTATCGGTCTACTGCTTGTCTATGCGCTTCTGGCACTGTTCTATATCTACTACGAGCGTAAGGTCTGCGCCGCTTTCCAGTGCCGCCTCGGCCCGAACCGCGTAGGCCCCATGGGTCTCCTCCAGAGCTTCGCCGACATGTTCAAGATGCTTATCAAGGAGATTATTCATCTCGATCATATCGACCGCTTCCTTTTCGCGCTTGCTCCCTACCTCGTCATCATCGCCTCTATGCTCGCTTTCGCCGTGCTGCCCTGGGGCAATGGTCTGCAGGTCCTCAACTTCAACATCGGTATCTTCTTCCTTCTGGCAGTGTCGTCTATCGGTGTTCTGGGTATCCTCCTGGCAGGTTGGTCATCGAACAATAAGTTCACCCTCATCGGTTCGCTCCGTTCCGGTGCCCAGATGGTAAGTTATGAACTATCCATCGGCCTGTCCGTCATCACTATGGTGTGCCTCGCAGGCACAATGTCCGTAGAAGGTATCGTGGCAGAGCAGGAGAATCTCTGGTTCATCTTCAAGGGCCACATCCCCGCCATTATCGCCTTCATTATCTACATGATAGCCGGTACTGCCGAGACCAACCGTGGCCCGTTCGACCTTCCCGAGGCCGAGAGTGAGCTTACCGCAGGCTACCACACCGAATACTCCGGTATCCACTTCGGCTTCTTCTACCTCGCCGAATACCTCAACCTCTTCATCGTCAGCGGTGTTGCATCGCTCCTCTTCTTCGGCGGCTGGATGCCCCTGCACATACCCGGATGGGAATCTTTCAACCACATCATGGACTATATTCCTTCGGTAGTATGGTTCTGTGGTAAAGCTATCGCCCTTTCCTTCATCATCATTTGGTTCAAGTGGACCTTCCCCCGTCTGCGCATCGACCAGCTCCTCTCCCTGGAGTGGAAGTACCTCCTCCCCATCAATCTGGTGAACCTCGTTCTGATGGTACTCATCATCGTCTTCAACTGGCATTTCTAATCCATATACGCACCAAATAATATGAGCGACCAAACAGGCAAAATCGCCCAAGTCATAGGCCCGGTAGTCGACGTGCTCTTCGAAGCCGGTCAGATACCGCCTATATATACTGCGCTTAAAATCGACCGTCCCGACGGCGGTCAGACCGTGCTCGAAGTAGAGCAGCATATCGGCGAGGATACTGTCCGCTGTGTGGCTATGGAGAGCACCGACGGTCTCCGTCGTGGTATGGAAGTGACCAACCTCGATCGTCCTATCGCCGTTCCTACCGGCGAGCAGGTGAAGGGTCGTCTGCTCAATGTCCTCGGTGAAGCTATCGACAAGCTGCCCGAGCTCAACCGCGACAACCTCCGCTCCATCCATCAGCCGGCTCCCGAGTTCGAGGATCTCACCATCGGTACCGAGATTCTTTCGACCGGTATCAAGGTGATCGACCTTCTCGAGCCTTACAGCAAGGGTGGTAAGATCGGTCTCTTCGGTGGCGCCGGTGTGGGCAAGACTGTGCTCATCATGGAGCTCATCAACAATATCGCCAAGGGTCATGACGGCTTCTCGGTATTCACCGGTGTGGGCGAACGTACCCGCGAGGGTAACGACCTTCTCCGCGAGATGATCGAGAGCGGCGTTATGAAATACGGCGAGAAATTCCAGCAAGGCATGGAACGCGGCGAGTGGAACCTCGCCGATGTGGACGTAGAGCACCTCAAGGACTCTCAGGCCACACTCGTTTTCGGCCAGATGAACGAACCGCCGGGTGCACGTCTGCGTGTGGCACTGTCGGGTCTTACCGTAGCCGAGCAGTTCCGCGACCAGGGCAGCGGTGGCAAGGACGTCCTCCTTTTCATCGACAACATCTTCCGATTTACTCAGGCCGGTTCTGAGGTATCCGCGCTTCTTGGCCGTATGCCTTCGGCAGTAGGTTATCAGCCTACACTCGCCTCCGAAATGGGTGCCCTCCAGGAACGAATCACATCTACCAAGAACGGTTCTATCACCTCAGTACAGGCTATCTACGTGCCTGCTGATGACCTTACCGACCCGGCTCCTGCTACTACCTTCAGCTTCCTCGATGCTACGACGGTGCTTAGTCGTAAGATTGCCGAGCTCGGTATCTATCCTGCCGTAGACCCGCTCGAATCCACTTCGCGAATACTCGACCCCAATATCATCGGCGATGAGCACTACAACACAGCTCAGGCTGTGAAGCAGCTCCTCCAGAAGTACAACGAACTCCAGGATATCATCGCCATCCTCGGTGTGGACGAACTCTCCGATGAGGACAAGCTCGTTGTTGCCCGCGCACGTCGTGCACAGCGTTTCCTCTCCCAGCCCTTCCACGTTGCCGAGCAGTTCACCGGCCTCCCCGGTGTGATGGTGCCCCTGAGCGAGACTATCCGCGGCTTCAAGATGATACTCTCCGGCGAGATGGACGAATATCCCGAACAGGCATTCCTCAATGTCGGTACTATCGACGAGGCCATCGAGAAGGGCAAGCGTCTGCTCGCTGAAGTAAAATAAGATCGTAAACCGTATCTGAGAGCTGCACCATGACACTCAAAATCATCTCCGCCGAACAAATCCTATATACCGGCAGCGTGAGCTCGGTGACCCTCCCCGGGTCGATGGGCGAATTCACCGTCCTGAAGAATCACGCCGCCCTTCTGGCTACACTCAGTGCCGGCAATATACGGTATACGGAAGAGGGTGGCGCCGAATTATCAACCCCTGTCACCGGCGGTATTGCCGACGTTGACAATAATGAAGTGTCGGTATGCGTCTATTAAATCGTTTGACCGCGAATATCCTCCGCAGCCTGCTACCCGTAGCCCTCGTGCTCGTCGGCACGGTGGCTGCTCACGCTACAGCCTTCGACATGGATACTGTCGAAAAGGTGCCGGACAACGCTGACAGTACTGTTGTGGCCGGCATCAACTCGGCCGTCGCAGCACTTGACGATTCCACACCGGCGGTGGAGAATGTAACTCCGGAAGAGCATGCAGAAACAGCTGCCGAGGAGGAAAAGTCAGCAATCAATCCCAAGAAAATCATATTCGAGCACTTGCTCGACGGCTACGGTTGGGAGGTGCCTTTCGATCACCACCATCGAATTCCTCTGCCTGTGATAGCCTATGCTTCTGATGGCTTGCACTGCTTCTCATCGGCACATCTCAATCATGGTGCTGTATATCAGGATGGTGATGTAACATTCACCGTCGGTGGAGATGAGTCGAAGTATCCCGGCAAGCTTGTCGAGCTCGTCAATGGCGAGGAAATCCGTCCCTGGGATTTCTCTATCACAAAAAACGTCTGCGCAGTATTCATCTGCGTTCTTGTAGTAGGCGGCCTTATGCTTTGGCTTGCTTCGTTCAAGCGCCGCAATGGTTTCAAGGCACCCCGCAAGGGTCTCGGCGCTATCGAAGCAGTGGTGGCATTCGTCTACGACGGCGTAATCAAGCCTATCCTCGGCCCGCAGGCCAAGCGTTTTGCGCCCTATCTGATGACTGTCTTTTTCTTCATCCTCGTGATGAACCTTCTCGGTCTGATAGTTATCTTCCCCGGTGGAGCGAACCTCACAGGCAATATCGCTGTGACACTCGTGCTGTCAATCTGCACTTTCCTTGCCACCAACGTCTTCGCCGGCAAGCACTACTGGAAAGAAATCTTCTGGCCTGATGTGCCGCTGTGGCTCAAGGTGCCGCTGCCTATCATGCCCGTCATCGAGATTTTCGGTATGTTCACCAAGCCGGCGGCTCTCACAATCCGTCTGTTTGCCAATATGATGGGCGGCCATATGATTGTGATTACTCTCACGCTCCTCATCTTTATCTTCTCCGCCATCAGCCCTGTTGCGGGCGGTGGTGCAACAGTGGTATCCCTTCTGTTCTCCATATTCATGCTCTTGATTGACACCCTGGTGAGCTTCATCCAGGCCTACGTGTTCACAATGCTTTCGACCATCTTCATCGGACTGGCACAGGAAGGCGAGGAACACAAAGAGCTTGAGGAAGACCACGGCCACGTGGGCAAAGCAATAGAAGATACACTCATCTGAAACGAATAATCAACAAAATTAACAAACCAATAAAACCCATAGAATTATGTTCGGTCTTTTAGCAGAAATCGCCCCTGTACTCGGCCTTGGCGCATCCATCGGCGCCGCAATCGCAGCTATCGGTGCCGGTATCGGTATCGGCAAAATCGGTGCTGCCGCCATGGAATCCATCGCCCGTCAGCCCGAAGCCGCCGGCGATATCCGAAGCAACATGATTGTGATCGCAGCTCTCGTCGAAGGTGTAGCACTCTTCGCCGTTATCGTATGCGCACTCTGCCTCTTCCTCTAATTTGTCCTTCAGTCTGTATTATATCAATCCTTTGCTAAATGGAACTATTCACACCTGATTTCGGACTGGTATTCTGGATGTTCGTCGCTTTCGGCATCCTGTTCCTGGTCCTATGGAAATTCGCATGGCCTGTCATCCTCAAGAGTGTTGACGAGCGAGCCGAGCTTATCGACAAAGGTGTCGAATATGCTCAGCAAGCCAAGGAACAGCTCGACAATGCTCGCAACGAAGCTCAGCAGTACATCGCCGAAGCTCGTCGTCAGCAGGCCGACATCCTCCGCGAAGCCGATAAGATGAAACTTCAGATTATCGACGAAGCACGCTCGGCGGCTCAGACAGAAGCTCAGAAGGTGATGGACAATGCCAAGCTCCAGATAGAGCAGCAGCAGAAAGAAGCACAGCAGCAATTCCGCAACCAGGTATCGGACTTCGCCCTGCAGGTGGCTGGCAAAATCATCGGCAATGAACTGCAGAACGACAAGGCTCAGGAGAAGCTCGTCGATTCGATTCTGGACAACATGGAAGATAACAAGTAAGCACTATGGACAAAGGACTGTTGCCCCGCAGGTACGCCAAAGCACTCTATGAGGTCGCCACAGAGAGTGGCGACGCTCAAAAGCTATATACGGTGATGCAGACGCTCGACAAGGCGTTTGCCGACACTCCCGCCATGTCCGCTACGCTGGCCAATCCCTTCGTCAGTGATGCTGACAAGACGGAGTTGCTCACCACTGCGGCGCAGGCTGCCGACAATCCTGTCTTCATCAACTTCCTGAAGCTCCTGGAGAAGAATCACCGCACCGATCTGGCGCGTCAGATTGCGTTGGCCTATGTGGATATCTATCGCAGTGAGAATTCCATCTACCGCATCGATGTGGTATCCGCAGCTCCACTGAGCGATGGAGAGAAACAGCGACTGAGCGACATGGTAGCCAAGCATCTCGGCGAGGGTACGCTCGAATTCAACTATTCCGTGGACCCGGCGCTGATAGGCGGCTTCACCGTTACTGTCAACTCCGAGCGGCTCGATGCTTCTGTGAGCAACAGACTCAATCAGCTCCGCCAACACCTTATGGCATGACGCCTACACTTGTATAATAATCAGCAAGATCACAATACAATGATAAATCCCAGCGAGATTTCGCAAGTATTAAAGCAGCAGCTCGAAAACATCAACTCCAAGGTATCCTTTGAGGAGGTGGGTCGCGTCCTCGAGGTGAGTGATGGCGTGGCGCATGTATATGGCCTCGACAATGTTGGCGCCAACGAGCTCGTAGAGTTTGAAAACGGCGTGAAAGGCGTCGCCATGAATCTCGAGGAGAGCAATGTCGGCGTTATCCTTCTCAACGACGTCAACACGGTCACCGAGAATATGAATGTACGTCGCACCGGCCAGATTGCGTCTATCCCCGTAGGCGAGGGTATGCTGGGACGTGTCATCAATATCCTTGGCGAGCCCATCGACGGCAAAGGACCCATCTCCGGTGAGCTCCTCCGCCTCCCCTTGGAGCGTAAGGCGCCCGGCGTTATCTACCGTCAGCCCGTGAAGCAACCTCTCCAGACCGGTCTGAAGGCTATCGATGCCATGGTACCTATCGGTCGCGGTCAGCGTGAGCTTATCATCGGTGACCGCCAGATCGGCAAGACCGCCATCGCTATCGATACAATCATCAACCAACGCAAGAATTTCGACGAAGGCAAGCCCGTTTACTGCATTTATGTAGCTATCGGTCAGAAAGCCTCGTCTGTTGCCGCTCTGGTGGATACCCTCCGCCAGCACGGCGCTATGGACTATACTATCGTAGTGGCCGCGACAGCCTCCGAGTCGGCTGCCATGCGCTACTTCGCACCTTTCGCCGGTGTTGCCATCGGTGAATATTTCCGCGACACCGGTCGTGACGCCCTCATCGTCTATGATGACCTTTCCAAGCAGGCCGTCGCCTACCGCGAGGTATCGCTCATCCTCAAGCGACCTTCCGGTCGCGAGGCATATCCCGGCGATATCTTCTATCTCCACAGCCGTCTGCTCGAACGTGCTGCTAAAATCATCGACAATCAGGAAGTGGCATCGCAGATGAACGACCTGCCCGAAGTGCTCCGTCCCATCATGAAGGCCGGCGGCTCACTCACTGCACTTCCTATCATCGAGACCCAGGCCGGCGACGTATCGGCCTACATCCCGACCAATGTAATCTCTATCACCGACGGTCAGATCTTCCTCGAGACAGCACTCTTCAACCGTGGTATCCGTCCCGCCATCAACGTGGGTATCTCAGTATCACGTGTGGGTGGTTCGGCTCAGGTGAAGGCTATGAAGAAAGTTGCCGGTACGCTGAAAATCGACCAGGCACAGTTCCGCGAGCTTGAAGCATTTACCAAGTTCGGCGGCGATATGGATGCCGTCACCGCCCGTGTCATTGACAAGGGTCGCAAGAACGAGCGTCTCCTCATACAGCCTCAGTATCATCCTATGGCCGTTGGCGACGAAATTGCTGTCATATTCTGTGGTGTGAACGGTCTGCTCGAAAGCGTGCCCCTGGACAAGGTGGCTGAGTTTGAGAAGCAGTTCCTCCAGCTGATGCACGCCAAGCACGCCGACGTGATGGCCGACCTCGCCAAGGGCGCCCTCACCGACGATGGTGCCGAAAAACTAACAGCAGCCGCTGCCGATGTGGCCGGCTCCTTCAACAATTGAATCCTGAATTGACAATTCTGCAATGGCAACATTACGTGAACTCAAAGGTCGAATAGGCTCTGTGGCATCGAGTGAGAAAATCACCGGTGCCATGAAGATGATATCATCGGCCAAGATGCACAAGGCAGAGGGTATCCTGCGTCGCCTGTCGCCTTTCCGCGACTGCGTGAGCACCATCATCACCAGTCTGCTCCACAGCGATGCCGATGTGTCGTCGCCCCTCACCGAGGATCATGCCGAGGTGAAGCGTGTGGCCATTGTGGTGCTTGGCAGTGACGACGGTCTCTGCGGTGCGTACAATGTCAATATTTTCAAGGCTTTGCTCGACAATTTAGCAGCCATCCGCAGCACTTACGGCGAGGACGTATACTTCGATATCATCCCCGTGGGCAAGAAGATGGCAAATGCTGTCAACCGTATATCTTCTGACAGCCATGTCACTGTGACGCTGCCCGAAGGCATCGACTCCAAGAGCGACGGCGATGCCGTGAAGGCTTTCGCACAGTCGCTGCAGGAGCGTTTCCTCGCCGGAGATATCGACAAGGTGCAGATTGAATACATGAGCTTCATCTCTGCCGGCAAGCAGCATGCCGTAGCCGAAGATTTCCTGCCGATACATCCTGCTGCAGGAGATGCCGACGGCTCTGACAAGCCGTATATCTTCGAGCCTGATGCGGCTACACTCTTCCGCACGGTAATACCGATGTTCCTGCTGTCGCAGATGCAGGAGGCCTTCGCGCAGAACCGTGCCTCCGAGCAGGCCGCCCGTGTGATGGCCATGCAGAGCGCCAACGACAACGCACAGAAGCTCCTCGAACAACTTCAACTCGAATACAATAAATTGCGTCAGCAAGGTATCACCACCGAGCTGCTCGACATTGTCGGCGGCCAGCGACGCGACTGATAAATATTTGCCAATCAATAATCACTCACAATGGGTAGTGTATCTGAATACTTTTCATCGCTGGGCTACGGTATCCGCAGCCTGCTGAAGGGCATGAAGGTGACAGGCAAGGAGTTCATCACTCCGAAGCTCACCGAACGATATCCTGAGAACCGAACTCAGCATCAATGGCCCGATCGCTTCCGAGCACAATTGAAATTTGTCTACGACGACGAAGGTAACCACAAGTGTATTGCTTGCGGCAGCTGCGAACGCAACTGCCCCAACGGCACTATCTCCATCGAATCGAAGATGGTGACCACCGCCGCCGGTACAAAGAAGAAAAAGCTCGTCAAGTACTTCTATGACCTCGGTAGCTGTACTTTCTGTCAGCTCTGTGTCACCAACTGTCCTACTGCGGCTATCGAGTTCGACAATGACTTCGAGCAGGCTGTCTTCACTCGCAGCAAGCTCGTGAAGCAGCTCAACTATCTGCCTGAGAAAGAGGAGCCGGAACCCACGCCCGAGGAGCTGGCTCGCATCGAGGCCGAACGACAGGCCAAAATAGCCGAAGCCAAGGCTAAGGCCGCTGCCGCCAAGTCTGCCCGCGAAGCTGCCGGTGAAGCACCCGCTGCTCCTGCCGCTGCTGCCGAAGCTCCCGCTGCACCCGCCGCGCCCGCACAGCAAACCAAGAACGACGCCGCTGCCGACGACAAGAAGGCTGCCGACGATGCCAATAAATAAAAATCAGTAATTTATGGATTCTCTCGGAAGTATCATCATGTATTTTATCGTCGCTCTGTCGATGATAATATTCTCCGTGATGGCCGTCACGACGCGTAAGATTCTTCGCGCCGCCACCTACCTCCTTTTTACACTCTTCGCCGCTGCCGTGGTGTATTTCATGCTCGACTATGAATTCCTCGGTGCCGTGCAGATTGCTGTGTATGCCGGTGGTATCGTGGTGCTGTTTGTCTTTGCCATCCTTCTCACCAGCCATCCCGGCGACAATGCTCCCCGCCTCACATCGCATTCGCGTACTATCGGCGTCATAGGTGCCATCGCCATGCTTCTTGTAACTGGCTACGCTCTCATCACCCGTGCAGCTTTTTTCCTCCCCAAGCCCGAGATGGAAGCTCCGGATATGCAGACTGTCGGCGCCACTCTGCTGGGTAGCGGCCACGCTCAGTACCTCCTCCCCTTTGAGGCTGTGTCTGTGCTCCTTCTCGCATGTATTATCGGCGGCGTTGTAGTTGCCCGTAAACGCTGATAAATTATGGAAATAACAGCCGTATACTATCTCATCCCGGCGCTCATCATGTTCTGCTGCGGTGTGTATGGTTTCATCACACGCAAGAATATGATAGCAATGCTGGTATCGCTTGAGCTGATGCTCAATGCTGTCGACATCAACTTTGTGGTTTTCAACCGTTTCCTCTTCCCTGAGCAGATGGAAGGCATGTTCTTCGCTCTGTTCGCTATCGCAATTGCAGCAGCGGAGACGGCTCTGGCCATAGCAATTATCATCAACATCTTCCGAGCTGCCAAGAATATCGACGTACGCTCGCTTAACGAAATGAAATTTTAAACGCCATGGCTATTACCATTCCTATTTTGATTCTGGCCATACCATTGTTTATGTTCTTCTTCCTCGGCCTCTTTGGCATGAAGATGTCGCATAAACTGGCCGGTACCCTTGGTACGCTCGGCATGGGTTCTGTCCTGGTGCTGTCGTACTTCACTGCGTTCCAATATTTCTTCAGCGGTCTTGATATCTTCGTCAACGAAGCAGGCGATCGTCTCCAGTATCTCGTCTTCGACCAGACTTGGTTGCAGTTCACTGAGAAACTCGTCATCAAGCTCGGTTTCCTTCTCGACCCCATTTCCGCCATGATGCTTGTGGTCATCACCACTATCTCATTCATGGTACATCTCTATTCGATGGGCTACATGCGCGACCATCACGGCGTGTTCGAGCACGGCTTCCAGCGTTTCTACGCTTTCCTGTCGCTCTTCAGCTTCTCCATGCTCGGCCTCGTGGTGGCACCCAACATCTTCCAGATGTACATCTTCTGGGAGCTCGTGGGTGCTTCGTCCTACCTCCTCATCGGTTTCTACTACAAGAAACCGTCGGCAGTATCCGCATCGAAGAAAGCCTTCATCGTGACCCGTTTCGCCGACCTCGGCTTCCTCATCGGTATCCTCACACTCTCCTGGTACACCGGTACATTCAACTTCACCGAGCTCACTTCGGTACCCGTTGAAGGTCTTGCCGGCGTGACACAGGTCAACATCGGTACCGCTGAGTCCATCCGTAATATCTTCGCCACCAGTGCCGCTCCTACCTTCATGGGTGCATCGGTTCTTACCTGGGCACTCGTGCTCATCTTCATGGGTGGTATGGGTAAGTCGGCGATGATGCCCCTCCACATTTGGCTCCCCGACGCTATGGAAGGTCCTACTCCCGTATCGGCACTTATCCACGCCGCTACAATGGTTGTAGCAGGTGTTTACCTCGTGGCACGCCTCTTCCCCCTCTATCTGATGGAGGACAGCGCGATGATAATCATCACAGTAGTAGGCGCACTGACAGCATTCTACGCCGCTATGGTAGCCTGCGTGCAGGTCGACATCAAGCGCGTCCTTGCTTTCTCCACCATCTCCCAGATTGCGTTCATGATGGTTTCACTCGGTGTTGCACGTCCTGAGTATCACGAAGGTCTCGGCTACATGGCATCGATGTTCCATCTGTTCACCCACGCCATGTTCAAGGCACTCCTCTTCCTCGGTGCCGGTGCGCTCATCCACGCCATCGGTTCTAACGATTACACCGCCATGCACGGTCTGCGCAAGAGCATGCCTATCACACACATCACCTTCCTCATTGGCTGTCTTGCTATCGCAGGTATCATTCCCTTCTCCGGCTTCTTCTCGAAGGACGAGATTTTGAGCTCCTGCGGTCAGTATGACATCCTCGTATATCTGTGGATGTCGCTCGTTGCCGGTCTGACTGCCTTCTATATGTTCCGTCTCTACTACCTCATCTTCTGGTGGAAAGAGCATGTGACTCCCGAAGGTCACCACGCCCCCCACGACCAGCCCTGGACCATGACTCTGCCTCTTGTCATCCTCGCAGCCATCTCATGTGTTGCCGGTTTCATTCCCTTCGGCAATCTGGTGACATGGAACGGTGAGCCCTACGACTTCATGGCACACTTCGACTGGTCTGTAGCTTCAATCAGCCTCCTCGTCGCAATCTGCGGTATCGCTCTGGCTACAGTGATGTACCGCAAGGAGAACGAGCTGCCCGCCAAGATGCGTCGCGCTCTTCCCGCTCTGTGGACATGGTGCTACCACCGCTTCTACTGGGACGAGCTCTATCAGTTCATTACCCACAAGATTATCTTCGGTCTTATCTCTAAGCCTCTTGCGTGGTTCGACCGTCATATTATCGACGGCACAATGGACTCCTTCGCTACCCTCACCAACAAGGCATCCGAAGCCATCAAACCTCTCCAGAGCGGCCAGATACAGATGTATGTATTCTACTACCTCATCGGCGCTCTCCTGCTCGGTGGCATAACAATCCTCTGCCTCATCTGACCAAACTAAGGTGCAAACAACTTAAAATCAGTAATTACGATGTTTTCCAATATATTGATCTACTTTGTCATCATTCCCCTGCTGATGCTCGGGGGTGTTGGCTTGAGCAGGAACATCCGTCAGATTCGTGCTGTGGCAGTGATCGGCTCGGTGGCTCTCATGGCCCTCTCGACGGTACTTCTTTTGCAATATCTTGATCTTCGCCATGCCGGTGAGACAGCCCCTATGCTCTTCACCGATTCGTGGACATGGTTCGCTCCCTTGAATATCAACCTCGCAGTGGGTGTCGATGGTATCTCCATCGCTATGCTCATCCTGTCGTCGATTATAGTATTCGCCGGTTCTTTCGCTTCGTGGAAGGTGCCTCAGCCCAAGGGTTTCTTCCTCTGGCTCCTCCTCCTTTCTACCGGTGTGTTTGGCTTCTTCATCTCTGTGGACCTCTTCACAATGTTCATGTTCTATGAAGTAGCTCTTATCCCGATGTACCTCCTCATCGGTGTATGGGGCTCCGGCCGCAAGAACTACGCCGCCATGAAGCTCACCCTTATGCTTATGGGTGGCTCGGCATTCCTGATGCTCGGTCTCATCGGTATCTACTACCACAGCGCACCCGAAGGTGGCCAGCTTACCTGGAACATCCTTGAGATAGCCGCCCGCGACAGCATCCCCCACGGCTGGCAGTCATTCCTCTTCCCGATGACTTTCGTAGGCTTCGGCGTCCTCGGTGCAATGTTCCCATTCCACACATGGAGCCCCGATGGTCATGCCTGCGCCCCCACAGCAGTGTCGATGCTCCACGCCGGTGTGCTCATGAAGCTCGGTGGCTACGGCTGCTTCCGTGTAGCTATCTACCTCATGCCTTATGCAGCTCAGGAACTCTCCTACATATTCCTTATCCTCACCGGTATCTCGGTTGTATACGGTGCTTTCTGCGCATGCGTCAAGACCGACCTCAAGTACATCAACGCCTACTCCTCCGTGTCGCACTGCGGCCTGGTGCTCTTCGCAATCCTGATGCTCAACAGCACAGCGATGACCGGCGCCATCATGCAGATGCTCTCGCACGGTCTTATGACAGCCCTCTTCTTCGCACTCATCGGTATGATCTACGGTCGTACTCATACTCGTGAAATCACCCAGATGGGTGGCATGATGCAGATTCTGCCTTTCCTCTCTGTCTGCTATGTGATTGCAGGTATGGCCTCTCTCGGTCTGCCCGGTCTGAGTGGCTTCGTTGCTGAGATGACTATCTTCGTAGGTTCGTTCAAGGCAGGTATGGCCGACTACCTCTCGGGCGAAGGTTCGCTCCGTCTGGTATTCACCATCATCGCATGCTGCTCTATTGTAATCACTGCGGTGTACATCCTCCGTGTTGTAGGCAAGCTCCTCTTCGGACCGGTCTACGACAAGCACCATCTCGAGCTCACCGACGCTACATGGTGGGAACGCACCAGCACCATCACTCTCATCCTCTGCGTGGCTGCCATCGGTTGCTTCCCGAACTTCTTCAACAATCTGATCAATACAACCTTCACCCCGGAGATTTTCGCGGTGCTTGGCAAGTAAGAACCCTTCTTCAGTAACGTAACACAATGGATTACTCACAATTTTTAGTAATGAAGCAGGAAATCGCCCTCCTTGTGGTGTTCCTGTTAGTATTCCTCTACGACACCTTCCTGGGGAAGGGAGCACAGAAGGGCCTTCCCGCCTTCACTGCTATCCTGATGTTCGTCATCACCCTCCTGGGTCTGTGTCCCCACTGCTGCGGTGTGGGCGGTGAGCAGACTGCCTTCGCAGGCATGTACGCCACATCGCCCGTGATTGCAGCCATCAAGAATATCCTCAATGTTGGCGTTGTCATCGTGCTCATCCAGAGCATCAAGTGGACCAACTCCGAGAATATGTCGATGCGCCGCGGTGAGTTCTACGAACTTCTCCTGGTGACACTCTTCGGTATGTACCTGATGATTTCGTCGCGTCACTTCCTCCTGTTCTTCATCGGCCTCGAGAGTGCCTCGCTGCCCCTCGCTGCCATGGTGGCACTGGATAAGAACCGCTACGAGAGCCATGAGGCTGCTGTGAAATACATCCTCACTGCCGTCTTCTCATCAGCCATCTTCATGATGGGCTTGTCCTTCGTCTACGGCCTCACAGGCTCGTTCTACTTTCAGAACATCTACTTCGCCGTAAGCTCGAACATGAGCATACTCCTGGTACTTGCGATTGCCTTCGTTATCGCCGGTATCGGATTCAAGCTCTCCCTTGTACCCTTCCACCTCTGGACCGCCGATGTATATCAGGGAGCTCCCACCTCTGTTACCTCCTACCTCTCCGTCATCTCCAAGGGCGCTACAGCATTCGCCTTCCTCGTGGTGATGACACAGGTCTTCGGTGCCGTGTACTCCCGAGTTTGGGAGTGGATGCTCTACGCACTCATCATCCTCACAATCACCGTAGGTAACCTCTTCGCTATTCGTCAGCGCAACATGAAGCGCTTCCTTGCCTTCTCCTCCATCTCGCAGGCAGGCTACATCATGCTCGGTGTGATTGCCTTCAACGCAATGGGTCTGGCCGCGCTGATGTACTACGTCCTCGTATACATCTTCTCGAACCTTGCAGCCTTCGGCGTAATCGGCGCCATCGAGAACGCTACAGGCAAAGTCAGCATGGATGACTACCGCGGTCTGTCGAAGACGAATCCCAAGCTGTCATTCTGCATGATGCTGGCAATGTTCTCGCTCGCCGGTATTCCTCCCTTCGCAGGTTTCTTCTCGAAGTTCTTCATCTTCACCGGAGCCATCAACCAGGGTAGCGTAGCCATCTACGTGCTCGTGCTGATAGCACTTATCAACACCATCATCTCGCTCTACTACTACCTACTTGTAGTGAAGGCTATGTACATCTCCGAGGATGAACCCGTAGTGGCAACATTCAAGTCCGCAGCCAGCGAACGCCTCGGCCTCTGGATTACCGTAGCAGGCATCATCTGCCTCGGTATTGCAAGTTGCGTATACACCTACCTGCTCGATACTACTGCCGTAAGTGCAATGCAGGCCTACTTCATCGGCTGAGCTCTATAAGCAACCTAATACAATCAGCGGGCGTGCCTCAGTGACACGCCCGCTTGTTATATACTTCGGTAAGTATCTGTCCGAAAAAAGCCGACTTGATTTTTGATTTTCAGGTCGGCTTTAGCTTTTGTAGTGTTTCTGTCCGAAAAGAGACTCAGCCGTAGGTTAGGTGCATTCAGGCTCTCTTTCTGTAGTACAGGACCGTCCATTAGAGCCTCCATTATTCCTGAGCATCCGTTGACGCAACGGGAGTCAGAGGAGCCACGCTTTCGGCGTTGGCGGCCTCCTGGAGTACCTTACCGGTATGAGTCTCCGCGGGAGCCATCATAGGCTCATAAACACGAGTGTCAGTGGTGTTTTTTGTCGTCTGTTCAGTAGCCTGCACAGATTTATGCGACGAAGGCACACCATTGAACGCGACGTAGGTCGCTATACCCACCGCAAGACCCAGGAGGATCGCCGCACCATATTTGATGAAACCCGGAGTTGAGGGCACATTATCAAGCACAGGAGGTACTTCTGTTTGGGGAGTGGTTTGCGATTGAGTAGTATTCTGCACGCGAGCTTCATCGGAAGTGCGGCGAGAGGTGTCATCTTGAGTAGCCATAAGAAAAATCCTTTCTATTAGTTGTAAACGTTCTTTGCTAATATAACACCCACACCCCGTTAAGAGTTTGAGCAATAGCCGGTTTTTATCCCCATATACAAGCCTCCCTCCTTGTTAGCTGCGCCCCTGTTCTCCAAGTACCCCCTCCGCGCAATGAGCCTTCAGGCACATTCCTGGCGGCCTGCTCTCTTTCGCTGCTGTGCGCTCTCAGGGCCGTCCGCGCTCTGTTTGTCTTTGGGTGTTTTAGCCCGCAGTGCCGTCCGAGCGCTGTTTGTCTTTGGGTGCTTTCGCGGCGCTTTGCGGAGCAGGTTTGTCGGAGGTGGCGAGAGGCGAGCTTTCTTCTTTCGGCAGGCGCGGTTTCTTTTCTCCGCCG
>CAMWKV010000038.1 GCA_947174915.1 uncultured Porphyromonadaceae bacterium
GCTCCTACCCCATCACCCCCGCCACCGACATCCTCCACGAGCTTGCCAAGCGTAAGGACCTGGGCGTCAAGGCCTGCCAGATGGAAGACGAAATCGCCGGCGTATGCTCCGCCATCGGTGCTTCCTTCGCCGGCAACCTCGCCGTGACCTCCACCTCCGGCCCCGGCCTCGCTCTCAAGAGCGAAGGTATCGGTCTGGCTGTGATGGCCGAGCTGCCTCTGGTGGTGATCGACGTGCAGCGCGGCGGTCCCTCCACCGGTCTGCCTACCAAGACCGAGCAGACCGACCTCATGCAGGCTCTCTACGGACGCAACGGCGAAAGCCCCCTCGCCGTAGTGGCGCCCGCATCGCCCACCGACTGCTTCACCATGGCTTTCGAGGCCTGCCGCATCGCTGTGGAGCACATGACACCCGTCATCCTGCTCAGCGATGCTTTCATCGGCAACGGTTCGTCGGCATGGCGAATCCCCGAGGCTGACGAATTCCCCGCCATCAAGACTCCCGACGTCCCCGCCGAGCTCCTCTCCGACGGCACTTGGCGCCCCTACCTGCGCCGCGAGAATCTGTCGCGCTACTGGCCTGTAGGTGGTACTGAGGGTGCTACCCACCGCCTCGGCGGTCTGGAGAAAGATGCCGTGACAGGCGCTATCTCGAACGACCCCGTCAACCATGAGAAGATGGTGCACCTGCGCCGCGAGAAGATTGCCCGCATCGCCGACGATATCCCCGCACTCGAAGTGATGGGCGATGCCGACGCCGATACCCTCCTTGTAGGTTGGGGCGGCACTTTCGGTCATCTCCTCAGCGCTGCCGAGGAGCTCTGCGCTGCCGGCAAGCCCGTGGCATTCGCCCACTTCCGTTACATCAACCCTCTGCCCGCCAATACCGCCGACGTGCTCGCCCGCTACAAGCGCGTCATCGTGGCCGAGCTCAATACCGGCATGTTCGCCGACTATCTCCAGTGCCGCTATCCCGACACTAAGATACTCCGCATCAACAAGATACAGGGTCAGCCCTTCGCCGTGAGCGAGGTAGTAGAGCGTGTCACTAAACTTATGGAGGACTAAACGATGGAAAATCAGACATATACAGCATCAGATTATAAGAGCGACCAGGCCGTGCGCTGGTGCCCGGGATGTGGCGACCATGCCATCCTCAACACCCTCCACAAAGCCATGGCATCGCTGAGCATAGCGCCCCACCGCACTGCCGTTATTTCCGGTATCGGCTGCTCGTCGCGCCTGCCGTACTATATGAACACCTACGGCTTCCACACCATCCACGGCCGCGCCGCCGCCATAGCTACGGGCTACAAGGTGGCAAATCCCGAGATGACAGTGTGGCAGATCAGCGGCGACGGCGACGGTCTCGCCATCGGCGGCAACCACTTCATCCACGCCGTACGCCGCAATGTTGATATCAATATCATCCTGTTCAACAACAAGATATACGGTCTCACCAAGGGTCAGTACTCGCCCACTTCGGCGCGCGGCTTCGTGTCGAAATCGAGCCCCTACGGCACTGTCGAGGATCCCTTCATCCCCGCAGAACTCGTATTCGGCGCCCGCGGCAACTTCTTCGCCCGTTCCATCGACGTAGAGCTCGCCACTTCGCAGGAGGTACTCGCCGCCGCTGCCGCTCACAAGGGTACTTCGGTAGTGGAGATTCTGCAGAACTGTGTCATCTTCAACAACGGCATCCACAATGCCATCACTGACCGCGAGATTCGCGCCGACCGCACAATCGTGCTCCGTCATGGCGAGAAGATGATCTTCGGCAAGGACAAGAACCGCGGCCTCGTGCGCGACGGTTTCCTCCTCAAGGCTGTCACCATCGGTGAGGACGGTTATACCATCGACGATGTGCTCGTACACGATGCGCACACCGAGTCGAACTTCCTCCACCAGCAGCTTGCTATGATGGATGGCCTCGGCGAACTCCCTCTCGCTCTGGGTGTTATCCGCGACGTAGAAGCTCCCACCTACGATGCCGGTGTGAGCGAGCAGGTAGAAGAGGTGCGTGCCAAGAAAGGCTTCTCCACCCTGCGCGATATGATTCTCGCAGGCGACACCTGGGAAGTGAAATAAATAGAATATCGGCAGTTGTGACGAAATGCAACTGCTCCAAGAGACTGTGTCAAAATACAGATATACTTACGTATGATAAGCTGTTTTGACACAGTCTCGCAATACATTCACGGTTTGACACTGACACGTTATTTTAGGATGCTGTCAAATCTGCTATAATCAGCAATTTACCATGAGATTAATACCCTTGCTGCTTGTACTGGCTGCCGCGCTGTCGTCCCTGACAGGCTCCGCACAGAAGACCGACGCTCAGGCGTGGGCCAAGATCGCACGCTATGCCGCCGACAACACCGCTGTCACGGCCGCTCCGAAATACGTCTTTATGGGCAATTCCATCACCGAATTCTGGCCCGAAAAAGACCCCGGATTCTTTGCGGCCAACAATATCGTGGGTCGTGGTGTGGCCGGACAGACGTCGGCACAGATGCTGCTGCGCTTCGTGCCGGATGTGGTGAATCTCAAGCCCAAGGGCGTTCTTATCTTAGCCGGTATTAATGATATAGCCGAGAATGCGGGACCGTATTCGGAGGAGTTCACGATGGACAATATTCGCGCGATGGTCCTCATGGCCCGAAGTGCCGGCATCGTACCCATCCTCGCAACAGTCCTCCCCGCGAGCAGCATATACTGGAACAAGGATGTGACGGACGTGTCCGAGAAAATACAGTCACTCAACGGACGCATCAAGACCTTCGCCGTAGAGCAGGGACTGTACTGCATCGACTGGTATCCAGGTCTCGTGGGACTTGATGCCCGGTCCATTAACCCCGATTTCAGCGACGACGGTCTGCACCCGAATGAGACAGGCTATGCCGTGATGGAGGCCCTGGCGCTCCCTTCCCTTAACGCCGCGCTGCTTGGTCGTTGACGCGGTAGTGTTGGTTTGTCTTACAGCTCACTGATTCATTTATAACATCCACATTGAAAACACTCCTCCAGATATCCGTGACAGCGGGCGCCGACGCCACCGGTCGGTGTGCCGACCTTATCGGACGCCTGGCAATGAGCAAGGACTGGAGGTCAGTGATAGCCTATGGCCGTCGGCGCCCCGTCACCACATCGGAGACCATCCGCATAGGCAACCTCGCCGACACGGCCATCCACGGCGTAGTGTCGCGCATGGCCGACGCCCACGGACGCGTAGGTCGCCGTGCCACACAGCATCTCATCCGGCAGATAGAGGCCATCAACCCTGACATCATCCACCTCCACAATATCCACGGCTACTACCTCCACTATCCCACACTTTTCCGCTGGTTGCGTGAGTGCGGCCGTCCCGTGGTGTGGACGCTGCACGATATCTGGCCCCTCACCGGCCACTGCGCCTTCCCCGACGCCGCCGACTGTTCTCGTTGGCGCCGCGGATGCGGCAAGTGCCCACTAATGCGCGACTACCCCAAGTCGTGGTTCGTCGACGCCAGTCGCGCCAACTATGCCGACAAGATGACGGCCTTCAGCGGCGTGCCGAATATGGTACTCGTGCCCGTTTCACAGTGGCTCAGCGATATGGTAGGGCACACACCCCTCGCTGCCTACCCTCGCCAAGTGATTCATAATGGCATAGATACGTCCGTTTTTACACCCTCCCTCATTGCGCCGGAGCAGCCTATGGTGATAGCCGTCGCCAAGAAATGGGAGCCGCGCAAGGGACTCGATCACTTCTATGCCCTCCGCAGCTACCTGCCGGATGAGTGGAACATGTTTGCCGTCGGGCTGTCTCGCCACCAGTTGCGCCACCTCCCCGAAGGCATCTCAGCCATGACCGGGTGCACCCCCGATATGCTCGCTTCATTGTTGCGCATCAGTAGCGTGAGCGTAGTGCCCTCGTTGTCCGATAATTACCCCACCACAATCATTGAATCTCTTGCCGCGGGCACCCCGGTGGCGAGCTACGACGTAGGAGGCTGTTCCGAAGCCCTGAGTGCCGACACCGGACGCCTCGCACCCGTCGGCGACCCCGCTGCCCTTGCCGCAGCAGTGATAGAAGCCTCAACGCTGAGCCGTGCCGCCTGTGCCGCCACCGTCGCCACCAACAACTACACCACCGCCTTCACCCCCTACCTCCACCTCTACACACGCCTCCTCACCCCTCGCGTGCAATCAGTGGGGCTTTACTAAAATAATTATGTCCTCGGATTTGGAAATTTCCGAGGACTTTACTTGTGAGTAATTTCTTCTATTTCTTCTCCCAGCAACCTATGATTTCTCCATAATAGATTGTGTGCGGCTTTACTCCATCAAACACTCGATTACTATACCTTGATTTCCGATGGCTTGATTGCTTCAAGCGAATGGCTTGTCAAATCCATAATGCTCTTATCAATATTTGATGTGGAAATTATTACTTAAAAGGGAAATAGTGGCGCAGATGTTCTTTGTATCTCTCGATATCTTCGGGGATGGTGGGATTCTTCACCACATCGCTTGAGAAGAAACTTGACACCGGGGTAAGACCGATGAAGCGGAATGTAAGATGAATAGGGGTAAGCATCTGATCCGGAGTGATACCGTTGAAGAATGTTTCGCTGAGATTCCCGAAAGCCTCAATAGGGGTATTCTGCGTAACTGACAGCATATATTTTCCGGTAAGGAGTCCTCCCGTGCCATATCCCTCCTTGGGACGGTCGTGATGTCGTCCATCCGAATGGGTATGTTTCCCCTGTCCGGCAATCAAAACTGTATCAAAATACTTCTTGCAAGACCAGCTTACATTGAACCATTCAAGAGGGAACTGGAGTATCACCAAATCTGCTTCTGCAATCTTATCAACCTCTGCTTCGATGTCATATTCCTCGCAGACCTTGGTAACATTAACCTCGCAACCATTACTCTCGAAATATTCTCGGGCAATGTTGACGAATGTTTCATTAAGGCGTCCGGGAGCCCAAGAATAAGGCTCAACTCCATTGATTATAAATATCTTTTTCATTTATGCTGTTATTTTATTTTTCCAACTAACAAACGATTTAAGTCGGTGTTCTGTTCAATGTCAATTAAAGTATCAAATCATATAGGATTTTTGACAGGTTATAGACTCAGCTTCTTTATTAGATGATACATTTATGGGTTAAGTTGTCTTTTCTCCGATAAGCACTATACCGTACCTTCGTGGCACATTCAAGCACTTTGTGCCTTTGCTAATGATTTAGAGAATATTGGCGGTGGATATATTTTTGTAGGAGTTGAAGAAGAGCATGGAATTGCACGACGCTCGGTCAAGGGAATATGACTGGAGTATGTCATCCGAGTTGGAGATACTTCTTGGACAAGTGATGGCTGATGCAAAAGCGGCTGCTAATCAGAGTAATATATTGAATAAAATACTTTTTGACAGGCTACTTGTTCAAGTACTTGCTCAAGTTAAGGCGAATTCATACCCAAGGAGTATATGGGACACTGATAGTTAGCTTTAGTTATTGTGGGTGGAGCTATGCCGATTTCGGGCGGAAATATCCAATATTTTTACTTGTACTGGATAAAAATCAGTGGCAAGCCCTTGCTTTGGCGGTTTAATCTTACTTGCAGAGTTGATGTAGAGTAAGTGGAGTGGTGCTGATTGTGGCGGAAGTTGCGGTGCGATGTACGATGAGGCTTTAACTATCTTTTCTTGGCTGCGAGGGTGGGGGATGGAGGATTTTTTGTATCTTTGTAGTCCGTATGTATTACATCACTAAACGACTCGAAATATCGGCGGCGCACCGTCTGTCGCTGCCCTATGCCAGCAAGTGCACTAATGTGCACGGGCACAACTGGATTGTGACTATTCACTGCCGTGCCGCCGAACTCAATGAGGCCGGTATGGTCACCGATTTCACTCATGTGAAGAATCTTATCTCCGAGAAGCTCGACCATAAGGTTCTCAACGATGTGCTCCCCTTCAACCCTACCGCCGAGAATATAGCACGGTGGATATGCGAGCAGGTGGAGCACTGCTACCGCGTTGACGTGCAGGAGAGTGAAGGCAATACGGCGTCGTACGAAATAGACTGATGCACCTATGACACAGCCTGCCAAGACTTACGCCGTCAACGAGATTTTCTACTCCCTGCAAGGCGAAGGCTTTCACACCGGTACGCCGGCGGTGTTCCTGCGTCTCTCCGGCTGCAACCGTCGCTGCGCCTTCTGCGACACCGATTTCAGTGCCGCCACGCCTATGACAGCCGCCGCTATCGCCGAGGCCTGTGCCGCTTTCCCGGCGCGCCACATCGTTGTGACCGGCGGCGAACCGCTCCTGCAGCTCGACGACGCCCTCGTGAGCGCCCTTAAGGCGTGCGGATTTTTTATCCAGGTGGAGACCAACGGTTCTATGCCCGCACCCGCCGGGGTCGACTGGGTGACATGTTCTCCCAAGGAGCCCCCCTATGCCATCGACCGCATCAATGAGCTCAAGATTGTCTATCAGGGTCAGGACGTCGAGGCCACGGCATCGCTTTTCGCAGCTCAGTTGGAGAAGGGTTCCTCCCGCAGCGGCGTGCCCCCACGCCTCTATCTGCAGCCTTGCTCGGGTCTCAACACGGCCGAGACAGTGGCCTATATCCTCGGCCATCCCTGCTGGCGTCTGTCGTTGCAGACGCACAAGCTCATCAATATTCAATGAAGCATATCATCTCCATACTGTTGCTCGTCACCGCCATCTTCGTCGGCGCCGCGCAGCGCCCGGTCAATAGCCCGACAGCCGGCTCGGTCGACAGCCGCGCTGCAGTGGCGAGTGCCGGCTTGCCGGGTATTGCGGCTTTGCCCCCCACGGCCGATACGACAGTGTGGCTGATGAACATATACCCCGGCGTAGAGCCTTATCAGCTCGAAGGCCATACGGCACTGCTGGTGCAGATAAAGAACCGCCCCACGCGTGCCTACAATTTCGGAGTCTTCGATTTCGACTCGCCGAATTTCACCTGGCGCTTCGTGAGCGGACAGACGGACTATATGGCCGTTGTATGGCCCTACGATGCTCTTATTGAGGAGTATGCGCGTGATGGACGACGTGCCGTGGCGCATCGTATCGACTTCGATGCCGCTCAGAAAGCACGGCTGCTCCACGACCTCGACAGCATCGTCCGCCCCGAGAACCGACTCTACCGCTACAACTATGTGAAGGACAACTGCGCCACGCGACCCCTCGCCGCCATCGAGCGTGCCACCGGCGACAGCATCCGTCTCGGCCTGCCACCCTTCGCCGCCAACAGCGCGCAGCCCCTCACATTCCGCAATATCATGCGGTACTACCACCGCAACTACCCCTGGTATCAGTTCGGTATCGACCTCGCTCTGGGCAGTGGCATCGACTATCCCCTCAATTCACGCGAGGCCACCTTCGCCCCCGTTGAGATGGATGCCATGCTCCCGACAGCCGTGGTGGGCTGCGCCAAAGATAGCACAGCCGAAGGCGAGCGACTGCTCAGCGACTGCTCCATAGCCGTCATCGACCTGCCTGCCGACTATGCCGTGGAGCCGCCCACGCCGTGGTACCTCACCCCCATGGCAGTATTCTGTGCCCTGCTGCTATTCACTATCCTCCTCACCATCCGCGACTTACGCCGTCGACGCACTACGCGCTGGTTCGATGCCGTATTCTACGGCATCCTCGGCCTCGCCGGTTGCCTCCTCACATTCCTCATCTTCGTGAGCAGCCACGAAGCCACCTCGCCCAACTGGCTCTACCTCTGGCTCAACCCCCTCTGTCTCCTCGTGCCGACATTAATATGGTTAAAAAAATGCAAGAAAGTTCTTTTTTGCTATCAAACTCTTAACTTTGCAGTATTGTTATTGTTGTGTGCCCTTTGGCCGCTACTGCCACAGAGCGCCAATCCGGCATTTTTGCCCATCATAACATCAGAAATTATACGCTCCGGCGCATACATATATCTAAACCGCAAACAGTAAACCACCTCGATGAAGCCCCGGCTCAAACCGACCTCCCTGCCACACTTCCTGATAGCGCTTGTCGCCGTCGCCGCCCTGGGTAGCCACCCGGCCACGGCGCAGCAGGCACGTCTGCTCGTGGGCATAATGGTGGACGGTCTCGATGCCGACTGCCTCGAACTGTTGCGCGACCGTATGACCGACGACGGCTTCCGCGTCCTCACCGACCGCGGCGTCACCATGGCCGCCGACTACGGCACCGACCTCGATGCCACCGCCGCCACGGCCACCGTATTCAGCGGCGCGGCGCCCTCCATCAGCGGCGTAGGCGGCGACGTCCACCTCGACCGCCGCAGCCTCCGCGCAGCCCATGTGTATGCCGACGCCGACGTCCTCGGCAATTTCAGCACCACCGGCTATTCGCCCCGCGCCCTGCGGGTGACCAATCTCACCGACGAGATACGCATCGCCGGTGGCGGTACCAACGTGGCCTACTCCGTGGCCGCTACCCCGGGCGTCGCCATAGGCATGGCCGGACACACTGCCTCGTCGGCCATGTGGCTTGACCGTAAGAACATGGCCTGGGCATCATCTACGGCCTACTCCGAAATCCCCGCATCCATCGCCGCCCGCAACCGCATGACACCCCTGGCCATGCGTATGGACACGATGAGCTGGACGCCGAGCCTCGCTCCCGACCGCTATCCCTCCCTCCCGGACTACCTCACGCGCTACCCCTTCCGCTATGTCTTCCCGCGTGGCGATGCCGAGCGCTTCGAGATGTTCATCTCCTCGCCGATGCTCAACCGCGAAGTCACCGACCTCGCCACCGAGCTAATATCCCGCATGAAAGTGGGTGAGCACGAGGGGGTTGTCGATGTGCTCAATCTCGGCTACACCCTGCAGCCCGTCACCTTCGGCAAGTCGCCCGACAAGCGCGTCGAGACCATGGACGCCTACATCAAGCTCGACCACGACCTGGCGCGCCTCTTCAGCACCATCGACCGCAACGTGGGGCTGAACAACACCGTGATAATGCTGGCCTCTACGCCGCCGCGCCGTCAGCGCCGCCGCGAAGAAGACCGCTGGAACCTCCCTTACGGCGAATTCTCCACCCGCAAGGCCGCTTCGCTGCTCAACCTCTACCTCATAGCCCTGCATGGCAACGGCGCCTACGTGTCGCACTACCATAACGGGTATATATATCTGAATCATAAGCTCATAGACGAGCTCCACCTCAAGCTCTCCGATGTCCGTGCCGAAGCTGCCGGACTACTGGCGAACATGACAGGCGTCGACCGAGTGCATACCCTCGACGCCATCCTCAGCGGCACGGCCGGCGAGAACGCCGAAGCCTTGCGCCGCAATACCTCCGTGGCCGAAGCCGGCGACCTCCTGCTCGAAGTATCCCCCGGATTCGAAATCATCGACGACTACGAGAACGAAGGCCCGCAGACACGCACCGGGATGGTGCAGAGCGGCGGCACTACCACGGCGCCGGTGTACATATTTGCTCCCGGCGTGGAGCCCAAGACCCTGTCGACACCCGTCGACGCCCGTGCCATTGCACCCACCGTGGCGCGTATACTGCGTATACGTTCGCCCAATGGTGCAGGCATCGCTCCACTCCCTCTTTAGGTTTTTTACTTAATTTTCATTATCTTTGCGCGCGGAAGTAAGGTCCGGACCCTCCGGACAGCGGCCGACAGTAAGCTCAGCCACGCCTCTCCGCCGTAACTAACAGCAAATAAGCACCACAACATACATGTCATTTACAAATTTCCTCAAGAAAGTTTTCGGCGACAAATCGTCGCGCGACCTCAAGGCCATCCAGCCTATCCTCCAGAAAATCAAGGCTGAGATGCCTGAGGTAGAGAAACTTGATACCGACGGGCTCCGCGCCCGTATCGCCGGCGTCCGCGCCGACATCGCCGCAGCCACCGCTGCCGACAACGAAGCTATCGCCAAGCTCCGCGCCGACGTCGAAGAGCTGCCATTCGAGCAGCGCCAGCCCATCTGGGACGAGATTGACGCTCACGAGAAGAAAATCCTCGACATCATCGAAGACAAGCTCAACGAGCACCTCCCCGTAGTATTCGCCGTAGTGCGCGAGACGGCACGCCGATTCGCTGAGAACGAATACATCGAAGTGATAGCCACCGACTTCGACCGCGAACTCGCCGGCCAGGGCCGCGAATTCGTACGCATCGAAGGCGACAAAGCTATCTGGCACAACCGCTGGATGGCCGGCGGCAACGAGATGGTATGGGATATGGCGCACTACGACGTGCAGCTCATAGGCGGTATCGTCCTCACACAGGGCAAGATTGCCGAGATGGCCACCGGTGAAGGCAAGACCCTCGTGGCAACCCTCCCCGTATTCCTCCGCTCCCTCTCCGGCCGAGGCGTACACGTAGTGACCGTCAACGACTACCTCGCCAAGCGAGACAGCGAATGGATGGGCCCGCTCTACATGTTCCACGGCGCAAGCGTCGACTGCATCGACAAGCATCAGCCCAACACCCCCGAGCGTCGCCGCGCATACATGTGCGACATCACCTACGGCACAAACAACGAATTCGGCTTCGACTACCTGCGCGACAACATGGCCATGAGCCCCGAAGACCTCGTGCAGCGCAAGCACTACTACGCCATCGTCGATGAGGTCGACTCCGTACTTATCGACGACGCCCGTACCCCTCTCATCATCTCCGGTCCCATACCCCGCGGCGACGTACAGCTCTTCGACGAGTACAAGAGCAACGTAGAGCGCGTGGTGCGCGCCCAGCAGCGTCTCGTTACCGAGATTCTCGCTCAGGCCAAGACCAAAATCGCCTCCGACAACAAGGACGAGCGCAAGGAAGGCGCACTCCTCCTCTTCCGTGCCTACAAGGGCCTGCCCAAGAACAGCGCTCTCATCCGCTTCCTCAGCCAGGACGGCATGAAGAACCTCCTCCTCGAGACCGAAGCGCACTATCTCCAGGACAATGAGCGCGAGATGCCCATCGTCACCGATCCTCTCTACTTCGTCATCGACGAGAAGAACCGCTCCGTAGAGCTCACCGACAAGGGTATCGACGAACTTACCGGCGCTGCTCAGGACCCTCAGTTCTTCGTCCTCCCCGACATCGCCGCTCAGCTTTCCGAGCTTGAGCACATTGCCGATCCCGCCGAGCGTCAGGAGCGCAAGGATGAACTCATGGCCAACTATGCCATCAAGAGCGAACGTGTACACACCGTCAATCAGCTCCTCAAGGCCTACGCCCTCTTCATCCGCGACCAGGAATACGTCATCGACGACAACAAGGTGAAGATCGTCGACGAGCAGACAGGCCGTATCATGGAAGGCCGCCGCTACTCCGACGGCCTGCATCAGGCCATCGAAGCCAAGGAAGGCGTCAAGGTAGAAGCCGCCACTCAGACCTTCGCCACCATCACCCTCCAGAACTACTTCCGCATGTACCACAAGCTCGCCGGTATGACCGGTACTGCCGAGACAGAGGCAGGCGAGCTCTGGGACATCTACAAGCTCGATGTGGTGACCATCCCCACCAACCGACCCATCGCACGTATCGACATGAACGACCGCGTGTACCGCACCAAGAAGGAGAAGTACAAGGCCGTCATCGCCGAGATTGTCAAGATGGTGGAGCAGGGCCGTCCCGTACTCGTGGGTACCACCTCGGTAGATATCTCCGAGCTCCTCAGCCGTATGCTCACCATGCAGAAGATACCCCACCAGGTGCTCAACGCCAAGCTGCACCAGCGTGAGGCCGAGGTAGTGGCCCTCGCAGGCCGCAAGGGATGCGTCACCATCGCTACCAACATGGCAGGTCGTGGTACCGACATCAAGCTCACCCCCGAGGTGCGCGAGGCCGGCGGTCTTGCCATCATCGGCACCGAGCGCCACGAGAGCCGCCGCGTCGACCGCCAGTTGCGCGGACGTGCCGGTCGTCAGGGCGACCCCGGTTCTTCCGTATTCTTCGTATCCTTCGAGGATCAGCTCATGCGTCTCTTCGCCACCGACTCCGTGGTGAAGATGCTCGACCGACTCGGCCTGAAGGAAGATGAAATGATTGAGCACAAGATTGTCAACAACGCCATCGAGAAGGCTCAGAAGCGCGTCGAAGAGAACAACTTCGGTATCCGTAAGCGCCTCCTCGAGTTCGACGACGTCATGAACAAGCAGCGTACATACATCTACGAGCGCCGCCGTCATGCCGTCCTCGGTGAGCGTATCGGTGTCGACATCATCAACATGCTCTACGATACCGTCGAGAACCTCGTCATCAACCACGAATCCCCTGCCGACTACCCCGACCTCTGCACCGAGATTTTCCGCGTCCTCGCCATCGAGGCTCCCTTCACAGAGTCGGAGTACGCTTCCATGGACAAGGAAGAACGCATCAACAAGCTCCACGCCTCCGCCGTCGAGGCCCTTGACCGCAAGAGCGACCGCATCCGCGAGGTGGCACTCCCCGTCCTCTCGGGCATGGCAGAGCAGCATCCCGAATATGACGGCCCCGTGCTGGTGCCCATCACCGACGGCAAGCGTGTGTTCCAGCTCCGCGTCGACCTCCGCGAAGCCGTTCGCACCGAAGGCCGCAACATCGTACGCGAATGGCACAAGGCTCTCATGCTCGTCACCATCGACGAGACATGGAAAGAACACCTCCGCGAGCTCGACCAGCTCAAGCAGAGCGTACAGAACGCCGCCTACGAGCAGAAGGATCCCCTCGTGATATATAAGGTAGAATCCTTCCACCTCTTCGAGCGCATGCTCAGCGAGATGAACGCCAAGGCAGTATCGGCTCTCATGCGCGGCCAGATCTTCATCCGTCAGCAGGCGCCCATCCCCGACGATGTCACCAAGCCCGAGCCCCGCGAGCCCGAAATCAAGGAGAGCAAAGAACCGCTCCACCGCACCCGCCCCAACTATCAGGAGTCCAAGGCCGAGCTCCCCGGCGCCGCCGAGCAGCGGGCAGCAGCCTCCGCCCCACAGGGCGAGCGCCCCAAGCCCCAGCCCGCAAAGTCCGAGAATACCATAGGTCGCAATGACCCCTGCCCCTGCGGCTCCGGCAAGAAATACAAGAACTGCCACGGCAAGGGCATCTAATCCCCGCCGACACAAACACTGACAGAGAAGCCATGCCCCCATGGCTTCTCTGTCGCATATAGGGCGTCCCCACCCGGGGGAGGATTTACTTGAATTAATATCTGTTAATGATTATTTAACTTTATATTTTTTGTTTTTCCACGGCAAAGACGTAATTTCACACCGAAATTGAATACCTGCAACCATGAAAATATCCTTTGAATGACCATATAGTGTAAAAGATTCTTCATCGGTCACGCATATTTGAGATATTGCATTATTCAGTAACTTGCTTGGAAAGAACAATAACAAATACAATTATCAATAACCACAAACAACCTTAAAACCAATCCATTATGAAAAGAATTTTCATTTCGGCTGCCGTGGTTTTAGCATCGCTCTCAATGAGCGCCAAGGTATTCAATGTTGGCACTGTCCAGCATATCCAGGGCGCTACTGTTGAAGAGCCTGTTATCGCGGCTGACGGAAGTTTCGTAGTGTCTGCGGCGGCTAAGGGTCTGAAGAAAATCGACCTCGCTTCAGGTGCTTCCGAGATTATCGCCAAAGGAAGTAACGTTTCGCGCGTGGCTATCAGCCCCGATGGCAAGACCGTTGCTTTCGCTCAGACTACCTATGATAAAAACCACTTGAGCTATAAGTCGCTGGAAGCAGTGAATGTTGAGACCGGTAAGGTTGAGACAGTCATTAAGCCTACCCGTAATCTTGCCGATGGTGTCGCTCTGACAAATGCTAAGATTGTAGCACGCAGCAACGGCAAGATGGCGGCTAAGTCTCTCAGCAAAGCAGCAGCAGCCGAGCGTCCTGTAGTAGCCACCGAATACGGTCACCTCACTGTCAACGGACAGGTCATTGACCCTCAGGGCAAAGGTTCTTACCTCTGGCCCTCACTGAGCCCCGACGGCACACAGATCGTCTACTGGCTCGTATATCGCGGCTGCTTCGTATGTAACCTCGACGGCAGCAACGCCCGTCCTCTCGGTGCACTCCGTGCCGCTGTATGGGCAGGCAATGACGCCATTATCGGCGTGAAGTCCACCACCAACTACGACATGGAAGTCGAGACCTCGGCTCTCGTTGCCGTAGACCTCAAATCGGGTGAAAACCAGGTGCTCACACCTGCTACTGTGAAAGCCCAGTACCCCAGCGTCAACGCCGACGCTACCCGTGTGGCTTTCACCGACCCCGAAGGCGCTCTCTATATCGTTAACCTCAGCAAATAATCAGCACCACAATTATGAAAAAGCTATTACTTTTATCAGCATTTGCGGTCGCTGGTCTCGCTGCCGGCGCAAAGACTGCTGATGAACTTCGCGTATATATCAACCCCGGTCACGGTTCCTGGACTCCCAACGACCGTCCTAACGCGATTGTAGGACATAAAGAATACAGTCGAACCAATACCGATACAACAAACTTCTTCGAATCGAACACCAACCTCCGCAAAGGTTTCGGCGTGCTCGAACGTCTGCGTCAGTATGGCCTGAAATTCGACCCCACCAAGAACCAGGAAGGCGACCGCTATCAGATCGGTGCGGCTCGTGACCTCGAGAACAACATCGTGATGAGCCACGTAAAGTGTGGCCCTTACCACGATGACAACGGTACCGTAAACCAGCTCGGCGACAAGGCTCCCAAAGACATCTACTACTACAATCGCGACCTTACTGAAATCTGTAAAGAGGTGGATGCGAACAACTTCGATATGTTCATCTCCATCCACTCCAATGCAGCTACCGAGGGTACTACAACGAACTACCCCGTCTTCCTCTATCGCGGCTACGACAATCCCTCTGCCGACGAATACAACAGCAATGGTGATGTCCTTATTCTTTCGAAAGAGCATCAGGTAGAGTCGCGCAAAATGTCCGACATGTGCTGGGGCTACGCTATCGAAAACCCCTTCATGGTGTGGACCGCATACAACAAGGGCAACAAGAACCTTCGCGGTGACATTGATTTCTACCATTCGAGCTCTACCAGCTCCGCAACCTTCTGCAAGGGCTATCTGGGTGTTCTCAAGCACCATACCCACGGCTTCCTCGTTGAAGGTTACTTCCACACATACCAGCCCGCACGTCACCGTGCTATGAACTGGGATGTGGACTATGTTGAAGGTTATGCCTACGCTCACGGTATCGCCGACTACTTCGGTCTCAAGAAGGAGACTACCGGTGTAATCTACGGTGTCGTTCGTGACCTCCACGAGAAGTTCACTCACGCTTACTACAAACCCAACCCCACTTCAAACGACATCTACCTCCCCATCAACGGATGTAAGGTGACTCTGATGCAGGGCGACAAAGTAGTGGCAGAAAAGACTACCGACAACAACTACAACGGTGCTTACGTATTCGACAACGTCGAACCCGGCAAGTACACCATCGTATTCGAGCATCCCCAGTACAAGGCCATCGACCCTGTCGCTGTAGAAGTCAAGGCTGCTGCCAATGTATATCCCGAAGTTCAGCTCGAGAACGTTGACTACGTACCTCCCACAAAGGTTTATGTCGACTATCCCGACCCCGCCGCACAGATGACAGGTGTGAACCCCGCCGACGAATATTCCGTTTCTGACGTATACACCGACGTGCCCATCGCCGAACTCGAAGGCAAGATTGTACGCCGTGCCATCGTTCAGGAAGGCAAGATGTACATCCTCGCCATCGACAAGCTTCCCGTATATGCTCAGGTGGTAGAGGATAAGCCCGTCCCCACCATCATCGTTTACGACCTCGCTGCAAAGAAAGTACTCGCAAACGTCGCCACCGATGGTGCAGAGGGTTCCATCCAGAACATCTCCGATATTCAGGTAAGTGCTGACGGTTACCTCCTGGCAAGCAACCAGACCAAGACCCAGTACAGCGCCGACTTCGTAGAGACACTTCCCAATGGTTCTAAAGAGCCCCGCGGTACTTTCACCCTCTACAAATGGGAGAACGATGAAAACGGCCTGCCCACCGGCACACCCAAAGCTTGGCTGACAACTCAGCAGTCCGGCCGCTGGTACCGTGCATACGCAGGTGGTACCATCGCTTACGCCGGTACTACTGAAGACGGTCGCCTCATTGTCCCCATGCCTTCAATCACAGCTCCCGCACACGCCTTCCGCTGGACTGCTATCACTGTAGCCAACGGTCAGCAGGCCGGCGCCGCCGACATCCTCGGCCCGAAGGCTGAAGACGATGAAGTGGGCTTCGTCGCTCCCTCGGAAAGCATCATGGGCGAAGGCTACCGTTATGTGACATCTCCTGTCAACACCGAGAACTTCTATGCTTTCGGTCCCACCGTCGGTGCTGTCGAGCGTAAGTTCGTCATGGACGATTTGGCCCGTGACCTCCGTGCAGGCAACGAGGAGTTCGCCGGTATCCCCGGTACTGTCGCTGCCTTCAAATATGCAGGTGCCGACTACATCGTCGCTCCCGAAAGCAAGGATGGTGAGAACATCGGTCTCCGTCTGATCAACATCACCGACAACATTGACGCTGCAACAGGTGTTCCCGTCACCGGCAGCGCTATCACCGGTCTCGAGACAGAAAACATCGCTACAGCCGGTGAAGTCGAAGCCATCTACGACGACCTCAACAATGTGTACACCGGTGCATGGATCAACCTCTATGTGCTCCGTGACGGCAAGATCTCCAAGATGACTACCAAGGACGTTAAGCAGCCTCTCCACAAGACAGAGTTCGCTTACGGTCTGAAGGCCGAGAAAGAAGAAGATGTCTACAACATTGAATACGCTCTCTCCGGCGACGCTCTTGCTGCCGACCTCGTGCTGACATCCGAAGATGAAGAAATCGTTCTTCCTCTCGATGCCACCAAGGGCGCTCACACTTACGCTCTCGATGCTTCCGAATTCGAAGCCGGCAAGGCTTACACATGGGAAGTTCGTGTAAGCTCGAAGACCAATGCTCAGTCCGGCGAAATCTTCGCTGAAAAGCACGGTCTCAGCGATCGTCGCGGTGGTGTCGTTACTATCACCGACCCCGCTGCCGAATCCTTCGGCTACACCGTAGTAAGCCATGGCAACGCCGGCGGTATGGACATCTACAACCCCGCAGGCGAGAAGGTGGGCGAACGTCTCTGGAAGGATCACGCTCTCTTCGGCGGTGCCAACGGCTCCGGCAACCAGTCGAACCCCTTCCGCGGTCACGAACGCGATGGCAAGGTTGTTCTTCCCTCTTGGGGTGACAAAGCTTGTGGTATCGTAGTAATCGATCCCCTCGCAGCTGAAGAACCCGCCGGAATGTACGTCGGTGAAATGCAGGCCTCCGGTAACTTCATCTACAATGGTGCAAGCCTCGGTGGCGGCCACGCCGGCCTCTGCTTCGTAGGTAAGGGTGAAGACACCAAGCTCTTCGCTTTCTCTGAGGACCACGATACTACCAATGATACCAAGAACTCTGTCGTTCGCTACGACCTCGGTACTTCCTGGCTGATTACTGAAGCTCCCACCGTTATCGGTCACGCTAAACTCCTTGCCAATACCAACGTCGACATGCTCGGCTACGGTGAAGGTTACTTCGTATCCCAGATTCGCGGTGCCGGCAACAACTCCACCGGCTGTCCTTGCTTCGCTTACATCGACGCCAATACCAACGAGATAGTATACCAGTCGAGCGAAAACGCAGAAATCGCAAACGGTATCTCCGGCATGGCAATCACAACCGACGGTAAGATTTTCGCTCACGCTGAGACTACCAAGATTGACATCTTCGACGTTAAGTGGAACGGCAACAAGCCCACCCTCACTCTTGCCGGTACCATCCCCTTCGGTAAGACACTTGCCTGGGCGCACATGCGCTTCGACGCTGCCGGCAACCTCCACGTCTACGAGCGTGAGAACGGTGGCTACCATGTATATGCCGTTGCCCGTCAGAATCCTGTTGTAAGCACTCAGGGTGCTGCCGAGATTGTAGGTACCAACGAATCCGGCGTAGCAAATGTTGAAGGTGACTTCAGCGATGCTGCCGTTGAATTCTGGAACCTCCAGGGTGTACGTGTCGACTCCGACAACCTCACCCCCGGCGTTTACATCCGTCGTCAGGGTCAGAAAGCAGAAAAGGTGGTTATCCGCTGATTCCCCGCTGACTCTTAAATACGAATAATACCGAGGCCGTGCCGCATTGTGGCACGGCCTCTTTCAGTTCTGCCATTTTGATAGGCGCACAATGCGGCGGCAGGCGATAAAAGATTCGCCCCGTGTGGTTGCGGTTAAAAAATCTAAAAATTGGGCTGATATTTGCACAGAGCAGGGGATATTTATTATCTTTGCCATCACTTTACTGCAACCTACACAAGTTTGTCCGAAAA
>CAMWKV010000039.1 GCA_947174915.1 uncultured Porphyromonadaceae bacterium
GAAGAACTCGTTAAGCGTATGGAAGCCAGCGGTGCCAAGGCATACCTCGTGAACACCGGTTGGAACGGCACAGGCAAGCGTATCTCCATCAAGGATACCCGCGGCATCATCGACGCTATCCTCGACGGCGCTATCCTCAAGGCTCCCACCAAGAAGCTCCCCATCTTCGACTTCGAGATTCCCACCGAACTCCCCGGTGTTGATCCCAAGATTCTTGACCCCCGCGACACCTACGCCAATCCCGAAGAATGGGAAGTTAAGGCTAAGGACCTCGCAGAGCGCTTCATCAAGAACTTCAAGAAGTACGAGAACAATCCTGCCGGCAAGGCTCTCGTTGCCGCAGGTCCCCAGCTCTAATATCTGACCTAATACAACGAGAGGGTGTATCGAATGACAATTTGATACACCCTCTTATTCATACCGTAACGCACCACCGGTGTGTGGAGCGACCATGCGTCAGAAAGGCTATTTTGACACAGCCTCCAACGCGATGAATCAAAATTCAACTATACATTAACATTTCATGAAACACCAATCCTATATTTTCTTCTTTGGCGCCTGTGCACTCGCCCTTAGCGCCTGCTCCGACGACGATTTCCTACCCTCCATCACGAGCACCGACGTGCAAGTAATCGCCGACGGCACCTCCGACGGCGGAGAATATGCAGGGTTCTATCTCCTCAACGAGGGCAACATGGGCTCCAACAAGTGTACCCTCGACTTCTACGACTACTCCACCGCGACTTACTACCGCAACATCTACGCCGAGAACAACCCCTCCGTGGCCTTCGAGCTCGGTGACTCCGGCAACGACATGCAGATCTACCGCGACCGCCTCTACATCGTCCTCACAGGCAGTCACAAGGTAGAAGTACTCGACGCCCGTACTGCCAAGCGCATCGGCCAGGTCGACATCTCCAGCCCCCGCTGCATAGCATTCGCCGGCAGCAAGGCTTTCGTCACCTCCACCGTAGGCGACGGCGACAAAGGCACCGTCGTATCCTTCGACATCGAGAGCCTCCGCGTAGAGCACTCCGTCGCCGTAGGCTACAGCCCCGAAGGCATCATAGAGCGCGACGGCAAGCTCTATGTAGCCAACTCCTACAACTACGGCGCCGGCGCCTTCGACAACACCGTGAGCGTCATCGACGCAGCCTCCTTGAAGGTAGACTACGCCGCCGAAGCAGGCACCAACCTCCGCAGCCTCCTCTTCGACAACCACGCCAACCTCTGGGCCATCGCCTCCGGCAACTACTTCGACCAAGCAGCAGAACTCTCCTGCCTCGCCAAGGACGGCAAGAACTACAGCTACGCGGGCGGCATAGCAGCCGATGCCAGCTCCTTCGTCTACTACAAGGACCACATCTACACTGTAGGCGTGGGCTACGACGCATCATGGAACGCCACCCCCGTCTACACCGACCTCCGCACGGCAGCCCGCTTCGACGACGTCACCGAGGAAGCCGCAACATGGACCGGTGCCGACATCATGACCCCCTACAACATCACCGTAAACAGCTCTACCGGCGAGTTCTACATCACCGACGCCCGCAACTACACCAGCTCCGGCCGCGTCTACGCTTTCGGCGCCGACCACAAGCTCCGCTGGAGCGCCAATACCGGCGATATACCCGCAAAAATAGCTTTCCTGAGCAAGTAATTCCGCTTTACGCCAATTTCGACGCGAAAAAAGCGAGTCGCAGCACATAAAATCGTGGATTTTGTGTTGAAATACCGAAATATTTCACTAATTTTGCAGCGATAAAAGCTCAGCATATATCAATTCACTCTGAACTTCAACACACAACTCAAATCAAAATATTAACAGACCACTATGATTAAAGTAGGTATCAACGGCTTCGGCCGTATCGGTCGCTTCGTTTTCCGCGCAAGCACAAAGCGTGATGACATCGAAGTTGTTGCAATCAACGACCTTCTCCCTGTAGACTACATGGCATACATGCTCAAGTATGACACAATGCACGGCCAGTTCGACGGCACTGTAGACTACGATCTCGAGAAGAGCGAGCTCATCGTTAACGGCAAGCACATCCGCGTAACCGCTTGCCGCGACCCCAAAGAAATCGCATGGGGCGCTGTAGGTGCTGAATACGTAGTAGAGTCCACCGGTCTGTTCCTGACCAAAGAAAAAGCTCAGGGCCACATCGACGCCGGCGCTAAGTACGTTGTTATGTCCGCTCCCTCCAAGGACGACACCCCCATGTTCGTTTGCGGTGTGAACGCTCACACTTACGTTAAGGGCACTCAGTTCGTCAGCAACGCTTCTTGCACCACCAACTGTCTCGCTCCCATCGCCAAGGTGCTCAACGACAAATTCGGCATCCTCGACGGCCTCATGACCACCGTACACTCTACCACAGCTACCCAGAAGACTGTTGACGGTCCCTCTATGAAGGACTGGCGCGGTGGCCGTGCTGCTTCCGGCAATATCATCCCCTCGTCTACCGGTGCTGCCAAGGCTGTAGGTAAAGTTATCCCCGAACTCAACGGCAAGCTCACAGGTATGTCCATGCGTGTCCCCACCCTCGACGTATCTGTTGTTGACCTCACCGTCAACCTCGCCAAGCCCGCTACTTACGAAGAAATCTGCGCCGCTATGAAGGAAGCTTCTGAAGGCGAACTCAAGGGCGTACTCGGCTACACCGAAGACGACGTTGTTTCCAGCGACTTCCTCGGCGACACCCGCACCTCTATCTTCGACAAGAAGGCCGGTATCCAGCTCACTCCCACCTTCGTTAAGGTTGTGTCCTGGTACGACAATGAGATCGGCTACTCCAACAAGGTGCTCGACCTCATCGCCACTATGGCAAAGATCAACGGCTAATAACTACCGTTCGACAATACAAGAGAGTGTGTCAATCCGTTGGCACACTTTCTTTATTTTTGAGCAATTACCACCAATCCGCGGACGCTCCGCCGGACGTCCCTCTCCAAGCACACCAGCCCGTATGACCGACGAAAATCTGCAACGGACAGAACCCATGACCGACGAAAATCTGCAACGAACAGCCCTCCTGGCCGGCGACGACATGATGGCACGCATGGCCGATACCCGTATCATCGTCTTCGGCGTTGGCGGCGTAGGATCATGGTGCGTCGAAGCCCTCGCTCGCACAGGATTCGGACATATCACCATCGTAGACCCCGACGAGGTGGCACCGTCGAACCTCAACCGACAGCTCCCCGCCCTCCACAGCACCCTCGGCCTCCCGAAAGTCGAAGTCCTCGCCCGCCGAATAGCCGACATCAACCCCGCCTGCGAAGTAACAGCCATCGCCGGAGCCTATACCCCGGACAACGCCGACACATTCCGCATAGACACCTACGACTACGTGGTCGACGCCATTGACAGTCTCTCCGACAAAGCCGACCTCATCCTACGCTGCACCGACCCCGCCACAGGCCCCCGCCGCAAATTCGTAAGCTCCATGGGCGCAGCCCGCAAGATGCGCCCCGACAAGGTGTGCACAGCAGAGTTCTGGAAAGTCGACGGCTGCCCGCTCGCACGCGCACTGCGCACACGTTTCCGTCGTTCGGGCATCTTCCCTAAGCGCAAATTCACCTGCGTCTACAGCCCCGAGACCCTGCCCCATCGCAAAGAAGGTCCGCGCGGCGTCAACGGCACCTTCGCTCACGCCACTGCCGTATTCGGCCTCACACTCGCCTCTCTCATAGTCGATAACGAGTACCGAATCTCCCTATGAGCAGCATCATAATATCTACCCCCGCCGGTCATATGCGCTTGACCTCCAACGGCAACGCTCTTTCGGAAGCTCGCTTTATAGAAGCCGATATTTCATCAAACCCTCAGCCACATTCGTCCGTCACCATTACCGAGGGCACTCCTGACGGGACACTCTTAGAGGCTGTCGACTGGCTGAAAGCATATTTCAGCGGCTCCGATGTCCCTCCCGCAATACCTTATGCCGCCAAAGGTTCACCTTTCCGCCGTACGGTATGGGAAGTGCTCGACTCAGTGCCGTATGGAAGTACTGTCAGCTACGGAGCTATAGCTGCCGAAGTAGCGCGCCGACAAGGGCGAGCGACCATGTCGGCACAAGCCGTGGGACAAGCATTAGGCGACAACCCCATCTGCATCTTCCGCCCCTGCCATCGCGTAGTGGCAGCCGACGGTACACTCGGCGGCTACTCCGCCGGGCTCTCCCGCAAATCATATCTTCTCAACCTCGAAAAATCACATCTTTCATGACTCCCGACAAAACCACCCGACTAATCAACACTCTGAAGAACAAAGAGAAAATCCGTGTGCTTTTTGTATGCCTCGGCAATATATGCAGGTCGCCGGCCGCTGAAGGCGTTATGCGTCGTATAGTAGACGAAGCAGGCGATGCCGACCGCTGGGTCATCGACTCTGCCGGGACCGGAGGATGGCACGTGGGACAGTTGCCCGACAAACGCATGCGCGTCCATGGCGCACGACGCGGACTCACCCTCGACCATCACTGCCGCCAGGTGCGCCAGGCCGACTTCGACAACTTCGATCTCATAGTAGCCATGGACGACAGCAACTATGCCGACCTGCGCGAACTTGCCCCCACCCTCGACGCCGCCGACAAGATAGTGAAAATGATAGACTTCGCCGACATGGCCACCCGCTACGACTGCATCCCCGACCCATACTACGAAGGCGCCGAAGGCTTCGAACTCGTCCTCGACCTCCTCGACGACGCCTGCCACCACCTCTACACCGCCCTCACCCCATACGCTGATTAGCTCTAATCTTCTATTTCAAGTGTCGTTCCCCCTCCGGTGTTAGGATTATTTCGTAAGTCATAATCCTAACAATTCCCTTATTTCGTCAATTGTCTTGAGAAATCCGTCCGTTACAACATTGCAAAAAAATATTTCAAAAATTTATATTATTTACAAATATTTTTTCTACCTTTACGCGCAGAATCCAAAACCAAAAAATCGCCCCATGAAAAAACTACTTATTACATTGGTTATTCCGCTACTACTATACGGATGCTCCAACGAACTTCCACAGGAAGAAATAAATGCCACCGTATCATCTTCAAGTAAAGTAATTACTATTGATGACGCAGTAGCTATAGCGCTCGAACAAAGCAAATCCTTTCCGCAAGAAGTCACATCAAGACAGAATACCACTCGAACTGCCGATCCAAAGAACGTAATTGTTAAAAAACGCCTTTCCCGAAGCGGTAGTGAACCATCCTATTACATTGTAAATTTCGACAATGAACAGGGTTATGCCGTAGTACCGGCTTTTAATATTGGTGAGCCAATAATCGGCTTTGTCCCCGAAGGTAATTACTCCACAGAAGGTAATGCCTCACTTGAAGCATATCTCAGTATGGCCGAAGAATATATAGCTCAACAACCGAAGCTCTCCGGCGATATTGGACCATTTGAACCTATTCCAGCATACAATCCGGACACCGTCATAGTCGATACAAATTATTATTATCATCTCGATCCACGTGTACCACAAGAATGGGGACAAGATAATATTTACGGCCAATTCTGCCCTAACGGCGTAACAGGATGTGGGCCTTTAGCTATGGCCACCGTAACAGTGTGGACACGTTTTAAAGATGGTGATATACCAACTCGACTTTATTATAATTATAAAGATTGCGATATCCCATACGAAGATATTACCTGGTCAGAACTTTTCAAACACAGATGGGTTGCATCAAGCAAACGAGATCATTTATGTTACACCAATGATCCATATAATGTACATAAGAGCATTGCTCGTCTTTGTCGTCAAATAGGACACGAGGCTAATACAACATATCATTATCTGCCTTATCCTTATTCGGAAAGTTATACTGACTCGACCGAAACTATTCTAAAAAAGTATGTTCCGAGCTCTTATACAGTAACCAGCTTTACCTCATATGATTATGAACATGTCAACTATTATTTAGATCATGGGTTGCTACTCTTGTTAGCTGCAGATTCTTACACCAACCAAGGTCATACGTGGATTGGAGATGGATATCATATATCAAGTATCTCTTACAAGATAATACGCAACTACAAAGACCCCAAAACAATGTATACCGAACGAAGAACTGATAAATCATGCACTATACATATGAGATGGGGTTATGATGGAGATGGAGATGGATATTTCAGTGGGAATGTCTTTGACTTAAAGACCAGCTTCGGAAGTTACAAATATACAAATCCCTATTTTATCGCCGTCTATCAACAGTAACCATAAAATTCTTCAATATGAAAAAACTACTTTATTTATTCGCTGGCTGCGCACTACTCGGACTGAGTTCGTGTAGCGACTCCCCCGAAACGGCAAAGAGTGATTATAGCCGTCCCATAGAACTGAGTGCACGCGCAAGATCTGTCTCGGATAATGCCACAAAGATGGATCTTAAGATATTCCAGACTATCAACGATAGATACGATTCTACGCACAATGCCATAGTAGCGCCCCTCAACCTCACCACGTTCCTGGGCATGTTCTCCAACATGATTGATGATGAGGATTTCAATGCCGCCATCTGTGATTACTTCGATACCGACGATAAGGCTGCCGTCAATGATTTGGTATCTGAATACATGAAGCAACTTTCTCAGCTCGACTCCCGTACCAAAGTTAGTTTCACCAATAAAATTTGGTACGACAACAGCTATACGCTCTCCTCATCTGTGACTGATGTCGTTGAGCAATACTACGATGCAAATTTCGAAGCTGCCGATTTCGGTAATCAAGAGAACCTCAAAGTGCAAATCAACCGCTGGGTCAATAACATGACCGACGGCATGATTGATAACTGGAATGTTGACGAAATACACAGATTCTTGGCAGCGCAGGTAATGCTCTTCAATGGCACATGGACCGAAGAGTTCGACGCAGCAAAAACTAAAGAGGGTGTATTTCATACTCCTGAAGGAATCAACGATGTAGTAGTTCCAATGATGCAAGGAACTCTTCCCGGCCAATACTATGCCACAGACGATTATTTAGTGCTACGATTTGAATTCGGTTCCGGTGAATATGTTGCTGACTTCGTGCTTCCTCGCGAAGACGTCGAGATTCATAATGTTATTGCCGAGCCGGACTTCGGTCAATGGACTGAGGCAGACATGGAAAGAAAAGCCTATAACGTAAAAATGCCCAAATTCTCGGTTAACCAGGAGGTTAAGCAGCTTTTCGGCGCACTCAAGTCGATAGATCCCCGCTTCGACATAGCTGGAAAACACATAGCACTGTTTGAAGAGGACGCTGAAAACATCTCCAGTATTTTACAGCATGTTGCTTTCGATATCTCGGAGAGCGGAGCTAAGGCAGTCGCTGTAACCTACAATGGCACAGTAACAGCCTACAGACCTGATGAAGCCGTTTTCAACCGCCCGTTCGCACTGATGATTCGCCTGCGTGAAACCGGTGCCGTCCTGATTGCAGCGCGAATTGCCAATCCTCTGCAGAAATAAAACTTCTTTTCGACTCTCTCCCAGGCTATGGACGCCCGCACAAACCCTTGTGTGAGCGTCCATAACTTTTGGGCGCATAGCGGTGCCGGCATGTGGCGGGGTATTGCGGAAGTGGTGGAAAAGTGCTATTTTTGCGGTAAAATATCAATGGCCATGACAAATTACAATTTCGACAACGTCATCGATCGCCACGGCACAGCATGCGTCAAAATCGACCGCCTGGATGCCGTCTTCGGCCGCCACGACCTCACCCCGCTGTGGATTGCCGACCTCGACTTCGCTGTCTGTCCCCAAATAACGGAAGCCCTCATCGAGCGCCTGCAGCACCCTGTGCTCGGCTACTCCGAAGCGGCCGACTCATACTGGCAGTCCATCATCGACTGGAATCGCCGCCGACACAGCTTCGGCATCGCCAAGGACGAGCTCTGTTTCATCCCCGGCGTAGTGAAGGGTATAGCTCTCGCTGTCAACTACTTCACCGAGCGCGGCGACGCCGTAGTGATACAGCCGCCTGTCTACACGCCCTTCCGCACTGTAGTCGAGGGCAATGGCCGTCGTGTGGTAGAGAATCCCCTCATCCCCACCGGTGACAGCTACGAGATGGACCTCGACGGCCTTCGCGATGTCATAGCCCGCGAGCAGCCCAAGCTCCTCATCCTCTGCAATCCTCACAACCCCATCGGCATCCAGTGGAGCGAAGCCACCCTCGCCGAACTCGCCCGCATCTGCCGCGAAGGCGGCGTGACGGTGGTCAGCGACGAGATTCACGGCGACCTGTGCCTCGACGGACGCCCTCACATACCCTTCCTCGCCTGCGGTGAGGATGCACGCGCCGTAGGCATAATGCTCGGCGCACCCTCCAAGACCTTCAACATCCCCGGCCTGGTGAGCTCATGGATGGTGGTAAAGAACCCCGCCCTCCGCGACCCGTTCTACAAGTGGATGGAAGTCAACGAGTTCAACGCCCCGGTGATGATATCCACCATCGGCGCCGAGGCGGCCTACAACAACGGTGAGGAATGGCTCGACCAGATGCTCGCCTACGTTCAGTCGAACATCGACTTCGTCGACGACTACATCCGCCGCAACATCCCCGGCCTCCGCATAGTACGCCCGCAGGCTTCGTTCCTGGTGTGGCTCGACTTCCGCGACCTGCACATGTGCCAGCGCGAAATCATGGACCTGCTCCTCGACAAAGCCCACCTCGCCCTCAACGACGGCTCTATGTTCGGCGCCCAGGGTGAAGGATTTGCGCGTCTCAATGTAGGTACACCGCGCTGCGTCCTCGCCCACGCCCTCGACAGCCTGCGCACAGCAGTGTGCTGCAATTGCAACTGCACCTCGAACAACTGACGCCGATGGACTACCGTATATATCCCCCCGACGGCATGCTCGAGGCCACCGTCGACCTGCCCGCGAGCAAGAGCATAGCCCTTCGTGAGATAGCTCTGTCGTGGCTCAGCGGTGACATCAGCGCCGCTGCCGCTCTCACCGACGGCAACAGCGACGCCGCCACACTCTACGCCGCCCTCGAAAGCCTCTCCGCCGGCAACTCCGACATAGACGTGCGCGACTGCGGCGCCGCCATGCGTTTCGTCACTGCCCTCGCCGCCGCCACTCCCGGCTGCAAGGTCACCCTCGGAGGCACCGAACGCCTCAACCGCCGTCCCGTAGGCTCGCTCGTCGACAGCCTCCGCCGACTCGGAGCCGACATCAGCTACCTCGGCAGCGACGGCTTCCCGCCCCTCGCCATCCGCGGACAGCGACTCGGCGGCGGCAGTGTAAGCATCGACGCCACCGGCAGCTCACAGTACACCTCGGCACTCATGCTCGCCACTCCGCTGATGAGCAATCCTCTGGAAATCACCCTCACAGGCACCGTACAGTCCGCCCCCTACATCGTCATGACCGCCGGACTGCTGCGCCGCCGAGGCGTTGAAGCAGAGGTAGAGCCCACCCGCGTAACGGTAGCCAACAGTCCCGTCAATGCCATCGCTCCCGAGGTAGAACCTGACTGGAGCGCCGCCACATTCTGGTACGAAATAGCCGCACTGTCAGCCGGATGGGTCACCATTAGCGGTCTCAGGGAACACTCCCTCCAGGGCGACCGCGGCGTAGCGCCCCTCTTCGAACGCCTCGGCGTACTCACCGAGTACACCGACGACGGTGCCGAACTCTCCGCCACGCCGGACATCTTCAGCTACCTCGACGCCGACCTCACCGATATGCCGGACTCAGCCCCCGCCCTTGCTGTCACCGCAGCCCTCGCCGGACTACCCTTTCGCCTCAGCGGTGTAGGCGTCCTGCGCACCAAGGAGTCCGACCGTCTCGAAGCCATAGCCACCGAACTCGCAAAAATCGGAGTACTCACCGAGACAGAGAATTACGACACCATCCTCGTATGGGACGGACGCCGACGACCCATCGTTGCACTCCCCGAATTCGACACCTACGGCGACCACCGCATGGCCATGGCGCTCGCTCCCGTGTCGATATTCATCCCCGGCATCGTGGTGAAAGACGTCGAAGTAGTAGGCAAGTCCTACCCCGGCTACTGGGAAGCCCTCGAAGCCGCCGGTTTCCGCCTCGTCGACCCCGCCTTGCCCATCGAACAGCCGGAAGAAGAGTAAGTCCCGCCGCTGCCACATCATCGAAAGTCCCCCGTAAAGCCATGACTGTCATCCTAATACTCGCCGGCTCGCTACTGCTCACAGGCACCCTCCTGTGGCTTCATCACCGCTACGGCCCACAGCCGCAGCAGGGCGACGACAGCTCTGCCGACGGCACTTCCGGCAGTATGGCCGATGGCTCCCAAAACGTCGACAGCGGCGACAGCGAGTGCTGCGGGATGCACATCACCTGCGAACGCGACTCGCTCCTCGCATCGGTCTCTGCCACAATAGAATACTACGATGACGAAGAACTCGACCGCTACGCCGGACGACGCGATGACGAGTACAGCGACGACGAGATAGAAGAATTCCGCGACGTACTCATCACCATGCGCCCGGACGACATCGCCGGGTGGGCGCGCAGCCTGCAGCTGCGGGGCATCACACTCCCCTCGCCCATCCGCGACGAACTCCTGATGATAGTCGCCGAAGCCCGCAACGCAAAGTAAGCCCATTCATATAGCTCCGAATAAAGTGCTCGAAATCCTACAATACGACTTCTTCATCAACGCCCTCGTGGCCGTGGTGCTCATCAGCCTCTGTGCCGGCACCATAGGCACATACATCATCACGCGACGCCTCGTTGCCGTGAGCGGAGGCATCACGCACGCCTGTTTCGGCGGCCTCGGGCTCGGCTACTTCCTTGGTGTCAGCCCCGTAGCCATGGCAGGAGCCTTCGCCGTAGCATCATCGATAGGCGTAGAGTGGCTCGCCCAGCGACTTCGCTTGCGCGAGGACTCTGCGATAGCTGTGATATGGGCTCTCGGCATGGCTCTGGGCATACTCTTCGTATTCCTCACCCCCGGCTACGTCCCCGAGCTGAACGACTTCCTCTTCGGCAATATCCTGACAGTCAGCGCCGCCGACCTCCGCGCCATCGGAGCCTACACAATAGTCCTCGCCGCCTTCTGGATATGGCAGCGACGCAACATCATCGCCATAGCCTTCGACCGCGACTTCGCCACCGTAGCAGGTCTGCCCGTCAAGGCCGTCTCCTACACTATGACAGTGCTGGTGGCCGTATGCATAGTCCTCACCATACGCCTCGCCGGCATCATGATGCTCATGTCGATGCTCTCACTCCCCATCATCACCGCTGAAATCTTCGCCGGCAACTACGGCACCATACTCATACGTTCCATCATCCTATCACTGCTCTCCTCAATCGGCGGTCTGGTACTTTCGGCCATTATAGATGTCCCTTGCTCGGCGCTGATAGTGCTCATCATGGTGGCCGTATTCATAGTATGCAAACTCATCGCCGCCGCCATCCCCTCGGCCTCCAACGATGTCAAGTAGTACTCCGGCGCTCTCCATTATCATCATTAACAATCCTCACTAATAGCACCATAGCCTTGAAACTCCAGCTCCTCCTGCTCGCCCTCGGCGCCTGCATAAGCACTCACGGCCAACTGGTCGCCCCCGGCAATGCCGGTTCGGTGGCCCGTGCCGAGTCCTTTTTCCTCCAGGAAGTACCTCAGGGCACCCTCGACTGCCTCCTCTTCAGCACCGACGTCCCCGCGCTCCTCAGCGCCCGCGCCCTCCTCATGGAAGGCAACTACGACGCCGCCCGTGCCGCCTTCGAAGCCTACGCCACAGCGCACCCTGCTGCCGAAGACTATCCCGCCGCGCTCACCGGAGCCGCCGACTGCCTCTTTGCCAAAGGCGACTATGCCGCCGCCGAAGAAGCCTACAGCCTCGTGCCCACAGGCGCCCTGAGCCCATCCGACGCCGGAAAACTCATCTTCCGCCGCGGCATCTGTGCCTTCTGCGCCGCCGACGCCAAGCGTGCCGGGAATTTCTTCGCCGACGCCGCAAAGTACCCCGACAGCCGAGCCGCAGCACAGTACTACCTCGGTGTGATAGCTTTCGACGCCCGCGACTGGGACGCCGCCGAACGCCACTTCGCACTCACCGACACCGGCGGCGACCTCGGACGTCGCGCCACATACTATCAAGCGCAAATCGACTTCGTACGCAGCCAGTGGACCAAGGCTCTCGCCGCCGCACGACGCGTCCTCCGCTCCGCCACCGCCGACGAGCGACCCGAGATGCTGCGCATAGCCGGCGAAAGCCTCTACCGCCTCGGACAGAACGGCGAAGCTCTCGACTACCTCCGCAATTACATAGCCTCCACACCGAATCCCGCGCCGTCGGCACTATATGTCGTCGGCTCTGACGCATATCGCCGCGGCGACTACATCGAAGCCGTGAGCCTCCTGGGGCGAGCCGTCGAGACAGGAACGGATGCCACCATGTTACAGTCGGCCTATCTATATATCGGCGAAGCACTTATGCACCAAGGCGACTACGACGCTGCCATCATAGCCTTCGACAAGGCCATCCGCGCCGGAGGTTCCGACAGCAGCGTGGAGGAGGCAGCCTACTACAACTACGCCGTAGCACGTTTCAAGGGCGCCACGGTGCCTTTCAGTTCTGCCGCCGACACATTCGACGACTTCTTGAAACGCTATCCGACAGGCACTTACAGCGAACGCGTAGCCGAATACCTCGCAGACGGCTACCTGTCCGAGCACGACTATGAGCGCGCACTCGAACGCAGCCGCCGCATAGCCAATCCTTCGCCGGCCCTCCTCGCCGTGCGTCAGAAAGCCCTCTACGGCCTCGGCTGGACAGCACTCGAACAGGGCCGCTACGACGATGCCGCCACACACCTTGCCGAAGCCGCCGCCATCAATGGCGAGCACGGTATGTCTGCCGAGATAGCTCTGCTGCAGGGCATTGTAGAGTCACGCCGCGACAATCACGGAGGCGCTGCCGTATTCTTCGAACGCTATGTGAGCCGGGCACCCCACTCCTCGCCGAACGCCGCTCTGGGCAACTACCGTCTCGGCTACGCCTACTTCCGCTCCGGACGCACCGACGCCGCCGAGCGCGCATTCCGCGCCGCCCTGCCATCGATGAAAGATGCCGCCCGCGCCGATGTCCTATCCCGACTGGGCGACATTCGCTCTCATGCCGGCGACTACTCTGCCGCCGAGGCGCTCTACCGACAGGCCGGAGAGGCCTGGGCGCCCACTGCCGACTATCCCTCCCTCGAACTGGCGCGCATAGCCGGTTACCGTCGCGACTACGAGAAAAAACTACGTCTCCTCGCCGACTTCAAACAGCACTACAGCTCGTCCGCCCTCATGCCCGACGCCCTCCTCGAGACTACTCAGGCGCAGATTTCACTCGGACGGAACAACGACGCCATAGCCACATACAACACCCTCATCGCCGACTACCCCAACACCATCCAGGGTCGTCAGGCCTACCTCCAACTCGCCATGACGCTCCTCGATCAGAAACGTCTTGACGAGGCCGCCAAAACTTACCGCAGCCTCATCAGCCGCTTCCCCACCTCCGAGGAGGCCGCCTCCGCAGCCGCGCTGCTGCGCACACTGTATGCCGGCGAAGGACGCGCCGACGACTATATGGAATTCATGTCCTCCGTGGACAACGCTCCCGCCATCGACGCCGCCGACACCGAGGCTCTGGCCCTCGAATCGGCGGTCAATGCCCTCAACCGCAACGGCGATTCGTCTCAGCTCAAACGTTTTGCCGCCACATACCCCACCTCCGCACGTCGCGCCGAAGTGCTCGGTCTGCTGCTACTCAACGCCGACAAGCATGGCAATAAGGCCGAAGCGGAAAAATATGCCGCCGAACTCATCGAACGCTATCCCGACAGCCGATACGTCGAGGAAGCTATGGCGGTTGAAGCACGGCGTCTGCACGACGAGAACGATATAGAGGAGGCGCTGACTATGTGGCGCAAACTTGACGCACGCACCACCGACCCCGCCATGGCAGCTCGCGCGCGCATAGGCGCCATGCGTGCCGCCCGTGAGACCGGCGACTATGCCACTGCCGCTGCAATGGCCGACGAACTGCTGCAAGGCGACGCTCCCGACAGCAATGACTTCTCCATGACCGAGGCCCTCTACACCAAGGCCGATGCTCTTGATGCTACCGGCAAGTCTGCGGAAGCTATTGAGTTGTGGCTCAAGGCTGCCGATAAGCCGGGAGAGGAATTCGGCGCACGCAGCGCCTACCGTGCCGCCGACGCTCTCTTCGATGCCGGCGACAAAGACAAGGCTCTCGAGACCGCCCGAACCTTCGCCCGCTCCGGCTCACAGCATCACTACTGGATAGCACGCACCTTCATCCTGATGAGTGACATCTACCGCGCCGAGGGCAAAGAATTCGAAGCCCGCGAGTACCTCCTCGCCTTGCGCGACAACTACACCGGCGACGACACCGACATCGCTGTGATGATTGACGAACGCCTTGAAGACTCCGACAAATGAAAACAGCACTCCTCCGTACACATTATTATATAAAGGCTCTGTTAAAAAGCAAGTGCATCACAAGCCATCGGATGCTACCCAACGACGTAGGGTCGCTCCATGGAGCGACCGCTTCCGGGCTACATCCGCTTGACTGTCAGGCAACCCACAGCCTCGTCGGCGGACGCTCCATGGAGCGTCCCTACGTCAGGGAAGCCTTTACTCAGCCTCGCCTTAAGTCAACGCTGCGACTCATAGCTGTTGCCGTATTTGCAGCGGCTTCACTGAGCCTGGGCGCACAGGATCTAAGCACCGAGGTAGTGGTTGACCGCACCATCGTCACCACCCTCCCCGCAGTGTCGCCCCTGAGCAGCATGCAGCCCGTGTCGGCGCTCACCGACCGCACACCCGCCGCACCCGAGCCCACCGACTACACCATGCCCGCCGACATCGCCGCCATAGTAGGGGCTGCCAACACGCCACTCTTCGGCGGCCCTATGCCCGTACATGCCTCGCGAGGATATGTGTCGCTGGGCTACTTCCCCGCCTACCGCCTCGCAGCAGCCGCAGGCTACAAGATCCTGGACTCGCGCGCCGACAAACTGCGCGTCACCGCTTCCTTCAACGGCGAGTCGCACCACAGCCCCGTGATGAACGGCAACAAGGCCACCATCGCATCGAATGACTTCGGCGTCGGCGCTGCTTACGCCCACGCCTTCACCTCCGGAGTCGTCGCCCAAGCCTCGGCAACTTACGCACACACTGCCCTCAAGCGCATCGACAACTACTTCACCGGCACCACCTCCGGCAACGGCATCGACCGCGCAGGCATAGACCTCAGCGTGGGGCGTGCAGGCGCAGTCAACTGGTCGGCATCAGCATGGCTGCACCACTTCGGCATTGGCGATATACGCGACAGCTTCGAACAGATAAACTCACCGACAGGCTACGGTACGCAGGACCTCCCCGGCGCCTCAGAGCAACTCTTCGGCCTGGCGGCACGAGTCTCGGCCAACGATAAATCGCGCTTCGGCGCAGGTCTCCGTGCCGAGTTCCGCCACAGTACCTCGCCCGTAGTGATGACCGACGGCAAGCTCGGCCTCCTGAGCCATAGCACCGAAGGAATCATAGGCCTCAACCCCGCCTACGACCTCACATTGTCCGGCATTGCCCTGCGCATAGGCATGCACATCGACGCCGGAATAGGAGCCTCCGGAGCAACGGTACGCATAGCACCCGATGTATCTGCGCTCTGGCATCCTATAGAGCGTGCGGCGGTGTATGCCTCCTTCACCGGCGGCAAGCGCTTCAACACCCTCGACGAACAGTTCTCCTACTCTGCCTGGGCACCCTCCTTCGCAGTCGCTCCCACCCGGTACACTCCCGTCGACGCCCGTGTAGGCATACGTTTGGGTTCCTTCGGCGGTTTTACGGCTGACCTTCACGGCGGTTATGCCGCCACGCGCGGAGCCATGCGGCCGTCTATCCTCTATATGACACCCGTCAATGTGAGCGGCTGGACCGCAGGCATTGAGATGTCTTATCGTGGCTATCTACCTGTCGAACTACGCTTTGCAGCCGACTGCTACGCCGCAGGGAGCGTGTCATCCGGTTTTGCCGACGTGCCCGACGGCGCGAAAGCCACCCTCGACGCCTCGGCCATCTGGCATGTCAACAGCGCCATCGACGTCCGCGCCACCTACAGCCTCCGCGCCTGCCGCCGCTACGTCATCTTCGACTATGAAGCGAACATCTTCGGTAACTCCGACACTCGCTCTGCGGCAGATTACTTCGACCCCTACGCCCCCATACGCAGCAGCGGCGACCTGGGCAACGTGTCCGACTTGGGCCTTCGTGCCGACTGGCGCGTCACCGAGAAACTCAGCACCTTCGCGCAGGTCGACAATCTGCTCTGCCGACGCTACTATCTTCTGCCCTTTATCGCGTCGCCACGAATACATGGCATGATAGGTGCCACACTGCGTTTCGAAAGCTACTTCGTGAGTGTCGCAAAAAGCCAAGCAGAAGCGCCCCGTCCGACATGCAACATACTTTAACATTTTCTTGGTTATTTTTATGGGCATAAATAACTTTTAGAATAAAAAAAGTAACTAACTTTACGCCATCAAAATTTCCCCCGTGCCTCCACCAAAGGCACTACCAAGAAAATCTGAGACCTAAAATCTTCCCAACTGTCCTTGCACAGTACTTTTAATCGAAGTTCCGAAAACACAAACTATCAATAATTTAAACCCAACATCTATGAAAAAAGGTTTACTCCTTGCTTCCATGCTCGTAATGGGTGCCAGCGCCTTCGCTGCTAAGGATCCCGCATCCTACACTCTCGCGAACGGCATGACCTTCACCAACATCAGCATGAACACCAACTACGTTGGTACCTGGAACAGCCTCGAAATGAAGGAAGTTCCCAACTTCAACCGTGTACGTACCGGCTGTATCCTCGACGGCAAGGTATACGTTACCTCTTCTACCGTATTCGCAGGCGACGGTACTGCTGACGGCGGTGTAATGATGGTATTCGACGCTGCTACCGGCGAATTCGAGAAGACCCTCCAGCTCACCCTCGACGGCCAGCCTTTCCCCGCCAAGCTCCTCGGTGTCAACACTATCGGCGTTGACTCCTTCGGTCACCTCTACATCGGCGGTATGGTAGGTACTTTCTTCAGCAACAACGAAGACGGATCCCTCACTGCCAACGGTCTGCCCCTCTACCACGTAACCAACCCCGAGACCGGCGAATGTACTCTCATCACCAACCTCTGCCTTGACGAAGACGACGAAGCATACAGCGGTCGTGTTGACTACATCAACCTCATCGGTGACATCACCCGTCAGGAAGGTCGTTGCGTTGTAATGTGCTCTATCAGCGGTGACTACGCTGCTGTTGGCGGCTGGGCTTGCGACCAGGGCGAAGACGAATGGTACGGCCACATGAGCGGTGACACTGCTACTGCCTACGAGTACGATTCTTCTTGCTTCTATCCTGAAGTTGTCAGCTTCTCTACCGCCGGTACCGTTAACATTATCGAAGACGAAAGCGAAGACTACAACAACTTCTACTGCGACGAATTCAACACCCGTCCTACCCTCCTCACCACCGACGGCTCCAGCCTCGGCAACTTCGACGGTGTAGAAGACGAACTCCAGCCCAAGGACTCCCCCACAGGCTGTAACGAATTCACCATGGGTGACGACGTTTACTACCTCTATCCTATGAACGACTACGACGGTGGCGCTCTCTCGAACCTCGTTAAGCTCGGCCCGGCTGCTACCTTCGAAGGCATGACCCACGTGGTTACCTTCCCCGCAAGCGGTATGGGTGAACTCGGCGCAGGCCAGGGTCCCCGTATCCAGTGCTACCAGGCTGACGTCGTTACCGACGACAACGGCAAGAACGGTGCTTACATCTTCACATTCAAGAGCATGAACGGCTTCGCTTACTACCTCTTCGCTGAAGAAGGTTTCGCAGGCGCAGGTGTTGACGCTGCTGTCGTTGAAGACGTTAACGCTCCCGTTGAATACTTCAACCTCCAGGGCATCAGCGTAGCTAACCCCGAAAACGGTATCTTCATCCGTCGTCAGGGCAACAAGGTGAGCAAGGTTACTCTCTAATCACCCACGCACCCCATACAAAAGAGCCACGGCACCGCCGCGGCTCTTTTTATATACCCCGATTATGAGTTATGAGTGATGAACTAAGCCGCGGAACATTATAACGTAGGGTCGCTCCATGGAGCGACCGCTTACAGGCCACAAATTACCGGAATGGCGGTCGCTCCCAAGCTGCACGTTACCGGAATGACGACCGCTTCCAGGCTACGCGTTACCGGAATGACGACCGCTTCCAGGCTACGCGTTACCGGAATGACAACCGCTTCCAGAC
>CAMWKV010000040.1 GCA_947174915.1 uncultured Porphyromonadaceae bacterium
TAATAATGCAAGACTGTTCTTATCATAAAAATCAAAAATGTGTTGTGTAACATATCGTGCATATATTGTCGGATGAAAAATAATATCTAAATTGCGGCTCAAAAGGAAGTAAGACTGCCACGACAGTCCTACACTCCTCGCAATGCCAATCCTAAAACCCGATACCATGAAAATCTACAAAACGAACGAAATCAAAAATATAGCCTTGCTTGGCAGCAAAGGCTCGGGTAAAACCACGCTCGCAGAAGCTATGCTCTTCGAGTGTGGAGTTATAAAACGTCGCGGCACCGTAGAAGCCAACAACACCGTTTGCGACTACTTCCCTGTAGAGAAGGAATATGGCTCATCCGTATTCTCCACAGTGTTCTATGCCGAATTCCTTGGCAAGAAACTCAATGTAATAGACTGCCCCGGCGCCGACGACTTCGTGGGCAACGCCATCACCGCCCTCAATGTCACCGACACCGGCGTCATCGTCATCAACGGTCAGTATGGCGTAGAGGTCGGTACGCAGAATATCTTCCGTACGGCATCCTCCCTGAACAAGCCCGTTATCTTCGCCCTCAATCAGCTCGACGGCGAGAAAGCCGACTACGACAACGTCCTTGAACAGATGCGCGAAGTGTTCGGCTCCAAGGTGGTGCCAGTGCAGTATCCACTCCAGTGCGGTCCGGGATTCAATGCTATGATCGACGTCCTCCTCATGAAGAAATATTCGTGGGGCCCCGACGGCGGTACGCCCACCATCGAAGAAATACCCGAAGAGGAAATGCCCAAGGCCAAGGAATATCATCGTGCTCTCGTGGAAGCTGCCGCCGAGAATGACGACACTCTAATGGAAAAATTCTTCGAAGAAGAACATCTCACCGAGGACGAGCTCCGCCTCGGCATCCGTAAGGGTCTGATTGAGCGCTCGATGTATCCGGTATTTTGCGTAAGTGCAGCCAAGGATATGGGCGTACGACGCATGATGGAATTCCTCGGCAACGTTGTACCCTTCGTGGAAGATATGCCCGCTCCCGTCGACACCGCCGGCAATGAAGTAAAGCCCGATTCCAACGGCCCTCTCAGTATCTTCGTATTCAAGACCACCGTCGAGCCGCACATCGGTGAAGTGAGCTACTTCAAGGTGATGAGCGGCACCCTCAAGGCCGGTGCCGACCTTGAGAATATCACCCGCGGCGGCAAGGAACGCTTCGCCCAGCTATACTGCGTATGTGGACAGATACGCACCGCCGTCGACGAACTCTGCGCAGGCGATATCGGAGCCTCCGTCAAGCTCAAAGACGTCCGCACGGGTAACACCCTCGACGAGAAGGGCTGCGAGATAGCATTCGATTTCATCAAATATCCCGCACCGAAATTCCAGCGCGCCATCCGCCCCGTTACCGAGAGCGACGCCGAGAAACTCAGCGGCATCCTCACGCGTATGCACGAAGAAGATCCAACGTGGCAGGTAGAACAGTCCAAAGAGCTCAAGCAGACCATAGTATCGGGTCAGGGCGAGTTCCACCTCCGCACTCTCAAATGGCGCGTAGAGAACAACGACAAGCTCCCCATCGTATTCGAAGAACCCAAGATACCATATCGCGAGACCATCACACGTCCCTCACGCGCCGACTATCGCCATAAGAAGCAGTCGGGCGGCGCCGGACAGTTCGGCGAAGTACACCTCATCGTCGAACCGTACACAGAAGGAATGCCTGCACCGGACACCTACAAGTTCGGCAACCAGGAATTCAAGATGAGTGTACGCGATACTCAGGAGATACCTCTCTCGTGGGGTGGCAAGCTCGTAGTATGCAACTGCATCGTCGGCGGAGCCATCGACGCACGCTTCATTCCTGCCATAGTCAAAGGTCTGATGGACCGCATGGAGCAGGGCCCGCTCACAGGTTCCTATGCACGCGACGTCCGTGTATGTATCTACGACGGCAAGATGCACCCCGTTGACTCCAACGAAATCTCCTTCCGCCTCGCCGGACGCAACGCCTTCTCACAGGCCTTCCGCGAAGCCAACCCCAAAGTACTAGAACCCGTATATGACGTCGAAGTACTCGTGCCCTCCGACGTGATGGGCGACGTGATGAGCGACCTCCAGGGACGACGTGCCATCATCATGGGCATGGCCAGCGAGAACGGCTTCGAGAAGATTACTGCACGTGTACCCCTCAAGGAGATGTCAAGCTACTCAACAGCACTTAGCTCCATCACCGGCGGTCGTTCATCGTTCACCATGAAGTTCGCCTCCTACGAACTCGTTCCCGCCGACGTCCAGGACAAGCTCCTCAAAGACTACGCTGAAAAACACACCGAAGAATAATCCTCCCGGACAATTGTCAAGTCTGTAAATCAAAAGCGGGCGTGCCATCTCATACGCCCGCTTTTGATTTTTTTCGTATTTTTTTTCAGGCTTAAGGATGATTTTTTTGTGCAGGACGGTGAAAAGTATTACCTTTGTGAAGAATTTGCCCTCATGGGGGGCTGTCAACGCGATGCAATTGAAATCAATAGAGCAACATATCGAACACCTTCTCGTGGCTGAGGGCGCCGTAACTGTCGGTGGTCTCGGCACTTTTGTCGTGCACACAAGCCCTGCATCCATTGATGGTGACGAACTATACGCACCGAGTGTGCAGGTGGCTTTCGATACTTGTTGCCAGGCTGATGACTCATTGCTCGTCAGTTCAGTGATGCGCACCGATGAATGTGACACCTCCGGTGCCACCGATCGCTGCACAGATGCTGTGAACCGCTTCCGTCAGGAAGTAGAACTGAGCGGACGTTATGCCGTCGGTTCTCTTGGTGAGTTCAGAGGCGAAGCCGGTGCCGTCAATTTCGTTGCCGCCGATAAGGCTGTCGGTGCAGGATGGCTCAAGCCGCTCACCCTCAAGCCGCTCGCAGTTGACAATCCCGCCGAGACAGCCGAGCAAGTGGCCGAAGCGGTGCGCCGCACCGACTTCATGCGTTCCCTTCAGCGCACAGCCTCAGCGGCCGCTGCCATCGCCGTCTTCGTTCTTATTACCTTCGTCGTTTCGCAGCTGCCCTCGCGACAGAACGACAGCCGCACCGCTTCGATAGCACCTTCGCTGGCAGTACGTTCTGTCGACTCGCATGCCACTCCGGTGCAGGATTCACCCCTGGTACTCGTGCTTAATACTCCGGCAGATGCTGCCTGCGATGTCGAGGCTCAGGACCTTGCCGGGTCGGCATATCCCCTCGTCAACCTTGATGCTGCTCCGGAGCTACCAGCTCCCGAAGTTATAGTCGGTGACACCCCTCGCCTTGGACGCTACGTCCTCGTAGTGGCTTCCCTCGCCACTCAGACCGAAGCTGACACCTACCTGCGCCGCCACGACGACGGTCTGCGTCTGCTTGAGAGCGAAGGACGATACAGAATATATGCGCTAACTGCCGATACATACACTGAATTGCAACACATGGCCGATGCCGCCGGAGTATACGACCGCTATCCTTCGGCATGGATATGCCGACGCTGATAACCTTTGCCTCCGGGGGTGACGGCAACGGCTTCGCCTCCCAAGAACACTGAATCATACTTTAACTTATTTATCCTATGGACTTTCATCAACTGCTGCTCAATCGCCACAGCATACGCCGCTATACAGACCAAGCCCTCAATCCCGAAGATGTAAAGCTCATCCTCGAAGCAGCTCTCACATCGCCCTCGAGCAAGAGTGCACGTTGTTGGCAATTCGTAGCAGTAGAGGACAAGGCTACCCTCGAAGCCCTCAGCAAGTGCAAACCCGTCTACGCCGCTTCTGTCAAAGATTGCAAGTTCGCCGTTGTCATCACCGTCGATCCCACCAAGAGCGAAGCCTACATAGAAGATGCCGCTTTTGCCGGCGCTCTGATGCAGCTCCAGGCCGAGGCCCTCGGTATAGGTTCGTGCTGGGTACAGGTGCGCGGACGTTTCGCCGAGGACGATGAGCCCTCCGAAAACGTAGTACGCGACATCCTCGGTATCCCCTACGACATGGTGGTAGAGTCGATTGTCACATTCGGTTATAGCGCCGAAACCCGCAAGCCCGTTGACCCCGCCAAACTCATGTGGGAAAAGGTTCACGTGGGTAAGTGGCGTCAGGAGTAATCATGCGCGACATTGTTCTCGTCGGTTCCGGCAACGTAGCATGGCATCTGGCTCACGCTCTCGGTGACAGACTTGCCGCCGTTGCAAGCCGCACTCGCGAACACGCCGAGGCCCTGGCTCGCCAATGCTCCGTCCCCCAGGCTGTCGCGCTGGAGGAAGTGGCTGCGCTGCAGCCGCGGTTCGTTATCTTCAGCTTGGCCGACCAAGGTCTTGACGAAGCCGTGGCACGCGTAGGTGCCATACCCGGCGAGCCCGTATGCGTCCACACCTCAGGCACCATGCCTATGGAATGTCTGCGTCCGGTGAGCCCACGCTACGGCGTGCTCTATCCGCTCCAGACCTTTACCGCCGGTTCGCCTGTGAATATGCGTGAGGTGCCCTTCTTCACCGAGGCTGTAGATGTTGCCACCCTCGCAGAAATTGACGCCCTCGCACACACGCTCTCCGATAGCGTATATCACGCCGATGCCGCGGCACGCAAGGTGCTGCATGTGGCCGGCGTATTTACTTCGAATTTTCCTAATGCTCTCCTCGAAATAGTAGAACAACTCCTTGCCAGAGAGAACTATCCCCTCAGCACTATCCGTCCATTGCTGGAAGCAACGATGGCGAAAGCTTTCGCCCGCGGTCCGCATGCCGCTCAGACCGGGCCTGCCCGACGAGGCGACAAGGCTGTTATCGCGGCCCATCTTGACACCCTCAGCGGTGCGGAGCGCGCTATCTATGCCGCTGTCTCCGACTACATCCTTGCCTCGCACGGACATGGAGCTATGGACAATAGTTCATTGACACAATTATCAGGCACTGAGAATATTATTTAATGTTATGAGCAGAATCAACTACGACTTACAGACTATTCGCGCCCTTGCTTTCGACATCGACGGCGTGCTGTCACCCACCGTCGTGCCTATGGGCCCCGATGGAGTGCCACAGCGCATGGCTAATCTCAAAGACGGCTACGCTATGGTGCAGGCCGTCCGCAAGGGGCTCAAGATTGTGATAGTATCCGGCGCCCTTTGCCCCGGACTTCGCGAACGCTTCCATGTGATAGGTCTTAGCGACGATGATATCAATCTCAATGTGAGCGACAAACTCACCGTACTACGTGAATGGGCAGCCCGCAATGGCATGTCGTCTCAGGAGATAGCCTACGTGGGTGATGATATTCCTGACCTTGGGCCCATGCGTTGGGCCGGTCTTGCCGTGGCTCCCCGCGATGCGTGCAGCGAGTGCCGTGCTTTGGCCGGATTCATCACCCTCGCCAACGGCGGATACGGGGTTGCCCGCGAGCTCATCGAAGAAGTGATGCGCACTCAGGGCACATGGCCGGCCTATTCTACATCTGCCGGCTATTAATTCTGTTATATCAAACCGCCATTAAGTCCTTTATACAATGGCTGATACCGCTTTTGAACATCCCTCGATACTACCTCCGCTCCCCTCGGAGGCTTTTCGCGATGTGAATATCGTGCTGGCATCGAACTCGCCGCGCCGCCGCGAACTCCTCAGCATGATTGCACCCGGATTCATCATCGCTCCTCCGCGCTCGATAGAAGAAAAATATCCCTCCGATCTTACTCCGACAGAGGTGCCTGCCTATCTGTCGCGACTGAAGTCTGACGCGTACGCCGACATCCTCACGCCGGGCGAGCTACTCATCACTGCCGATACGGTGGTAATTGCCGACGGTAAGATTCTTGGCAAACCACATGACGCCGATGACGCGGTGTCCATGTTGAAGACTCTGCGCGATGCGACGCATACCGTAGTGACGGGTGTCACGCTCCGCTCACTCGATGGGCGTCGCGATGTAACATTCTCGGAGAGCACGCAGGTGACTTTCGGTCATCTGTCCGACGCTGAAATTCAGCGATACGTCGAACTGTACCGACCCTTTGACAAGGCCGGTGCCTATGGCATTCAGGAGTGGATAGGTGCCTCTGCTATCTGCGGCATCTCGGGATGCTTCTACAATGTGATGGGGCTTCCTCTCCACGCTCTCTACGGTCACCTCAAAGAGTTCTATTCTTAGACTCCGTCTTCCAATATTGAAGAGAAAAAGCGGGTGCGCCGAAATTTTCAGGCGCATCCGCTTACATTATGGATAGGTTGGGGGATTATCGATAGGTCATTTATCGCTTAGTCGGTGGTATGAGTTGCGTGGTTGGCAATCACGGGCGAGGTTGTGGTGGTCGTTGTGCCGCCGGTGGGGATGTCATCGGCGGATGCCACTACCTCTACCTTGAAGGCTACTACCGAGAAGGCGGGTACCTTGTCTTCGGCATAGAGAGGGCTTTCTACCTCAAGCAGATGGGTGCCGAGCGGAGTGTCTTCGGTTACCACGAACTTGAACGAATAGGGAGCTTCGATGCTTGTGCCTATGTACTGGTAGTCCCAGTAGTAGTTGGCCTCGGTGATCATGGCCTTCTTGTTGCTGTCTTTATTGACTACCTGGATGGATGCTACTTCGAAGTCTTCGCCTTGTACTACATAGAGGGTGCCGTCCACATCGGTGGCATTCTCGAAGGTGTAGTTGAAGTCTACATCGGGCAGGTCTTTATCGTCGGAGCAGGAGGACATGAACCCCAGTGCGGGGACGAGGAGAAGGAGACTGAGAAACTTTTTCATAAACGTGTGTTTGTTAGGATGTTGAAAAATCATGAATTTTTTAATATCAAGTCGCCGTCTTTCACATCGATGGTGATGGGATGCGTACGGTCCACCTTCTGAGCCAGGATGTCCTTAGACAGCTGGTTGAGGACGAGGCGGTGGATAGCGCGCTTGACGGGACGTGCGCCGAACTCGGGATCGTAGCCTTCGTCGGCAAGGAAGCTCAGAGCCTCCGGGGTGATGCGTAGTTCGATGCCGGAGTTGTACGAGAGCATCTTCTGTATCGACTTGATCTGCAGGCCGACGATTTCTTCGATTTCTACGCGGTTGAGCGGCGTGAACATTATTATCTCATCGATACGGTTGAGGAACTCGGGACGGATGGTCTGCTTGAGCATATCGAGCACTTGTTCCTTGGTTTCCTCGATGATCTTCGGCTTGTTCTCCGGGGTGAGTTTGGCGAAGTTCTCGCGTATCACATTCGAGCCCATGTTCGAAGTCATGATGATGATAGTGTTCTTGAAGTTCACATTTCGGCCTTTGTTGTCGGTCAGACGGCCGTCGTCGAGAACCTGGAGCAGGATGTTGAACACATCGGGATGAGCTTTCTCGATTTCATCGAAGAGGACTACGGAGTAGGGTTTGCGACGCACGGCCTCAGTGAGCTGGCCGCCCTCGTCGTAACCAACGTATCCGGGAGGCGCTCCGACGAGTCGCGACACGGAGTGCTTCTCCTGATATTCGCTCATATCGATACGGGTCATCATATTCTCGTCGTCGAAGAGGTATTCGGCCAGAGCCTTGGCGAGCTCGGTCTTACCTACACCGGTTGTGCCGAGGAAGATGAACGAGCCGATAGGACGCTTGGGATCGTTAAGACCTGCACGGCTGCGACGTACGGCATCGGCGATGGCTGTGATGGCTTCATCCTGGCCCACTACTCGCGAGTGGAGCTCGGCCTCGAGGTGCAGCAGCTTCTCTTTCTCGCTCTGGACCATCTTGTTGACGGGGATGCCGGTCCATCGGGATACTACATCGGCGATGTCCTCGGCGTCGACTTCCTCCTTGATGAGAGCTTTTTCGCCCTGCATCATAGCGAGCTGCTCCTGGATGGTGTCGATTTCTTTCTGTTTCTCGGCGATGGAGCTGTAGCGGATTTCGGCCACGCGTGCGTAGTCGCCTTCGCGCTCGGCACGATCGGCCTCGAAGTTGAGTTGTTCGATAGCTTCCTTGTTCTGCTGGATGCGGTTGATGAGGTCGCGTTCGGCCTTCCACTTGGCGGAGAATTCCTTTTCTTCCTCGCGCATCTCAGCTATCTGGCGTTCGATTTGCTCGACCTCGTCCTTGCGGCCTTCACGCTTGATGGCCTCGCGCTCGATTTCTTTCTGAGCAATGCGACGGGTGATGTCGTCAAGAGCCTGGGGCACTGAGTCGATTTCCAGTTTCAGCTTGGAGGCTGCTTCGTCGATAAGGTCGATGGCCTTGTCGGGGAGGAAACGGTCGGTGATGTATCGCTCCGAGAGCTGTACGGCGGCGATGATAGCCTCGTCGCGGATGCGTACATGGTGGTGGTTCTCATAGCGTTCTTTAAGGCCGCGGAGGATAGCGATGGCGCTTTCCTCATCAGGCTCGTCTACCATTACCTTTTGGAAGCGGCGCTCGAGGGCCTTGTCTTTCTCGAAATATTTCTGATATTCGTCCAGCGTAGTGGCGCCGATGGAGCGTAACTCGCCGCGGGCAAGCGCAGGCTTGAGGATGTTGGCGGCATCCATTGCGCCTTCGCCTTTGCCGGCCCCCACGAGGGTGTGGATTTCATCGATGAACAGGATGATTTCACCTTCGGCGGCAGTCACCTCATTTACAATGGCTTTGAGACGTTCCTCAAATTCGCCTTTGTACTTGGCTCCGGCCACGAGGGCACCCATGTCGAGGGAGAAAATCTGCTTTGTGCGCAGATTCTCAGGGACGTCGCCGCGGACGATGCGGTGAGCAAGACCCTCTGCGATGGCGGTCTTACCGGTACCGGGTTCGCCTATCAACATGGGATTGTTCTTCGTGCGTCGCGACAGAATCTGAAGCACACGGCGTATCTCCTCGTCACGACCGATGACCGGGTCGAGCTTTCCCGACCGTGCACGTTCATTGAGGTTTACGGCATATTTGGATAGCGCGTTGTAAGTATCTTCGGCACTCTGCTCGGTGGCTTTCTTGCCCTTGCGGAGCTCCTCGACGGCAGCGGTGAGCTCCTTCTTGCTGAGGCCGGCATCCTTGAGGATAGTGGCGGCGGGCGACGACACTTCGAAGATAGCTATCAGCAGGGCTTCGAGAGTCACGTACTGGTCGCCCATATCCTTGGCGATATCAAGAGATTTCTGTAGGACATCGTTCGATGTACGGCTCAGATAAGGCTCCGAGCCTGATACTTTGGGCAGCCGGGCTATTTCAGCATCCACGCTGCGAGTCACAACGGCCGGATTGGCACCTATCTTCTGGAAGATGAAGTTCAGCACCGATTCGCCCTCATCGATGATGCCCTTGAGGATGCACACAGGCTCTATTGCCTGCGAACCTGCACCTCGGGTAATCTCGACGGCCTTCTGGATGGCCTCTTGTGACTTAATGGTGAAGTTGTTGAAGTTCATAATATCTTGTAGTGTGTTGAATGTTAGTTAGAAGAATTCGTAGTATGAAAGTTGTATAAGTGAAACGTGTCTGAGGGACATATTCAAATACATTAACAAGTAAAGTTCCCAAATGGTTTGTCTCCCGACGAGCATAATGCGAGCAAAAAACATACCACCCGGCACTCCCTGCCAAAATGTCATACCGATTGCTCCGCTTGCACACGTTGCTCCGCTTGCACACGGGGGCCGGGAATACCTCGCCTCTCGCCACCTCCGACAAACCTGCGCCGCGTGCACGCGGCGCGGGCGAGAAGCGAACAATGGTGGGTGAGGGATGTTATAGTAGTATAAGTAGAACTAAAATCCATTCACTAATTATGAAAGAAATAGCACTTGTAGGTCCTGTCAATCGTGTACAGGCTGCCGTCCTCGGCAAGCTGCTCGAACGCGGCCTCAGCGTCAATGCTCTCGTTGACCTCCCTCAGAATGTTATGATAGAAGATAGCCGTCTCACTATCACGCCTTATCTCGTGTCCGACCACGACCGCGTGAAAGAGGCTTTCGAAGGCTATCATGATGTAGTCCTCGCCTACAACGATGATCTCACCGACAAGGTGACCAATGAACAGACACTCAAGTATTTCACCGATACTGTTCGTGCTGCCCGCGAGGCCGGTGTGGCTCGCGTGATTGTAGTAGGTTCGCCTGACTCGTCGGCATTCTTCGTCTCGGATCTCCGTCGTCTCGACGATATCGACTGGGTATTTATCAGCACCGAAGGCGACTTTGCCGGTCGCACAGCAGACGAAATAATCACTCCTTCCCACCACCGCGAAGAATACCCGGCCTGACAAGACAGGTCAAGTTAATAAAAGCGGACGCCCGCGGTTTCTCGCCACGGTGCGTTCGCTTGTTTATTGCTTGTGGGGATTTGGTGTATCCGTGGAATTTTGCTAATTTTGCGGCGTTATGAAAGATACTTCTGCCAAGCCTGCGCGTCGGTCTATCATGCAGCGCGTAACAGGTCTCTTCGACTACCTCACTACGGGTATTTGGAGTGACTCTCGTCGTTCGTGGTGGCTCAATGTGCTGCGCACTGTCAATCTGTCGGTGAGTTCGTTCCTGTCGCGTGATATTCAGACGCAGGCTTGTGCCATGACTTACCGCACGATGCTTGCTGTGGTGCCAGCTCTGGCTCTTATCATTGCCATCGGTCGCGGATTCGGTATTCAGAATATCCTGGAGGATGAGTTGTTCAAGCTTTTCCCGGCTCAGCGTCAGGCTATTCAGTATAGCATGAACTTTGTGGATTCGTATCTGTCGCAGACCTCGGAGGGGCTGTTCCTCGGGCTTGGTCTGCTGTTCTTGTTGTGGACTTTGATATCTCTTCTGAGCAGCGTGGAGGATACGTTCAACTATATCTGGGGTCAGAAAACGGGGCGCAGTATGTGGCGTAAGGTCAGTGACTATACTGCCATGATGCTTATCCTGCCGATGTTGATGCTCTGTGCCGCCGGTCTGTCGCTACTTCTGAGTACGTCTCTGCAGCAGGTGCTGCATTTCAGTTTCATGACACCGCTGGTATCTATCTTCGTTGAGGGAGGCAAGTGGGTGATGACGTGTCTGTTCTTCGCAGCGGTGTATCTGCTTATTCCCAATACTCGTGTGCCGGTGGTTAATGCTCTTATCTCGGGTGCCCTCGCGGGTACGGGGTTCATCGTACTTCAGTGGCTGTTTCTCACCGGTACGCTCTATGTCACGAAGTACAATGCTATCTACGGTTCTCTGGCTTTCCTGCCATTGCTGATGCTGTGGATGCAGCTTGCCTGGGTGGTGACTATGGCGGGTGCAGTGGTGTGCTATTCGTCGCAGAATGTATTCGCTTTCAGTCTCGACCGCGAGGCGGTCAATATATCGAACCGTTATCATGATATGGTGTCGATGGCTATTGCGGCCGTTATAGCGCGTCGTTTCATTAAGCACGAGCGGGCTGCCACGGCTCACGATCTTATCAATCTCTATGGCATACCTGCGCGACTGGTGACTGATGTCACGGGGCGCCTGTGTTCGGCGGGGATTGTCAATCGTGTGTTGCTGCCGGAGGTTAAGGATGAGTACGGCTTCCAGCTCGCCGTAGACCCTTCGCAGTTCACGGTGGCATGTCTCCGCGATACTCTCCGCCAGCTTGGTACGTCCGATATTATTAATAATTTCAACTCCAACTTCCCCGGTGTGGAGCCGCTGATGCAGAAGATGGATGCCGCCGTCGATGGTGTGACTGACGGTACACTTGTCTATACTCTATGCTGTGCCGGTGACCCGGTCTCGGCGGCGGATGCAACAGAGGCGAGTGCTACAGTGGCGGATTCTACAGATGATAAATCTTCGGCTCAGTGATGCTGTGCCGCTCAAATAATTGACAGACAATGAAAAAAGTAATTGCTACCACCGCCGCTCCCGGCGCTATCGGCCCCTACAGCCAGGCCATTGATACAGGTACATTTGTGTATGCTTCGGGTCAGATTCCCGTCAATCCTGCTACCGGCGAAATCCCCGAAGGGATTGAAGCACAGACAGCTCAGTCGCTCGCTAACGTTAAGGCTATCCTCGCCGAGGCCGGTCTTACTACTGACAATGTGGTGAAGACTACGGTATTCCTCGCCGATATGGGTAACTTCGCAGCCATGAATGCCGTGTATGCACAGGCGTTCAATGAGCCATATCCAGCTCGTTCGGCTGTTGCTGTGCGCGAACTGCCCAAGGGCGTACTCGTTGAAATAGAGGTAGTTGCCGTACGCTGACAGGATAAAATTTCCTCGCGAGTGTGATTTTATTTGCATATTTAATCAAAAATGCCTAAATTTGCACTCCGAAAATATAGCGAATATTATCTGATAATAACATAGGCAATGAAAAGAACGTTCCAACCCTCCAACCGCAAGCGTGTGAACAAGCACGGTTTCCGCGAAAGAATGGCTACTGCCAACGGCCGCAAAGTGCTCGCACGTCGTCGCGCCAAGGGCCGCGCCTCCCTCACTGTTTCGTACCTTATCGCAACCATGTATTTAAAGGGCGTATCATTCGCATAAAAGCCTTTTCCGGCGCGGGAAAAGGCTTGTGTCATTATATAGGTGTCTATGTGAATGAGGCGTCCTACTTGAGGGATACTATCAAGCTTCGTTATGATACGTGGGCTTAGTTTTTGAACATGGAGTGGATGTTCTTGCGGAGTCCGCAGATGGTGATGAGGTCGCCGGCGGCAGCTGATGAGGAGTCAATGTCGAGTGGTTCCTGTCTTGGTCGCTTGATACCGAGGACGTTTGTCTTCTGCTGGGGACGGCTCACGGCAACGAGCGTCATACCGAAGTCGTGTCTTAGCTGTTCGGTGACGTCACTGTACTTGGCGCCGACGAGGAAGTCGGGCACTACGAGCTGTACGATAGCGCGGTCGGAGTCGATGCGCATTGTGCGCGCTGCCTCGCCGAGTTCGAGTTCGTTGGTGAGGTCGGCGGCCGCCCGCTGTTCGGGTGTGATGATACGGTCGATTTCAAAACTGCTAAGGATGGCTTCGTGGATGGTGTCGATGCCTCGGGCGTAGATGTGTTTCACGCCGGCCTTCTTCAGTAGGGCTACGGTCTTGATGCTGGCGCCGAAGTTTTCGCCGATGGCAACTATGACGAGGTCGACGTTGTGGAGGGGGAGCACGGATAGCTGGTTTTCGTCAGTGCTATCGACGACGTAGACTGTTGATATATCGTTCTTAAGCGATTCGACTATGGACGGATTGGCGTCGGCGCCTATCACTTCGTTACCTGCGGCGGTGAGGTCGCGGGCAAGATTTTCGCCGTAGATGCCGAGGCCGATGATGAGATATTTCATAGCGGGAGGTGTTTGGGGTGGAGGCTGTTAGTTGATGATGATGTCATCTTCGAGGAGCATGGGTGATATGTCGGGTTTGTTGCCCACGAGTCCGCAGAGTACTGATATTATGCCTACGCGTCCGAGGAACATGGCAGAGGCGATGGCTATCTTGCCGACGTCGCTCAGTTCGGGCGTGATGCCGAGTGACATGCCTACAGTGGTGATAGCCGAGAAGCATTCGAACATCACATCTTTCATATCCAACTCGGGCTGCATGAGCATGATGAGGCATGAGTAGGCGAATACGGCGAAGATGGAGAAGCATACCACAGCGTAGGCGCGACGTATTGAGTCCGGGGATACTTTGCGTCCGAAGGCTGTGACGCCTTTCTGTCCATATACGATAGAACGTAGATCGAGCATGACTGCGGCGAAGGCATTGACTTTGATACCGCCACCCATCGATTGTGACGAACAGCCTATCCACATGAGGAACATGGCAGAGAGGAATGTGACTCCGAGCCATGACTGCGGGCCGTAGGTGTTGAAGCCGGCGGTGCGGACGGTGGCGGAGCAGAAGATGGACTGTACCACTTTGTCCTGTAGCGAGAGGCGTTCGAAGGCGCCGTTGTACTCCAGGATGTAGAACATCACCGCACCTCCGGCGAAGAGGAGGGCTGTGAAAAGGAGTACGAGTTTCGTGTTGAGGTCGTATATGTGCACCTTGGGGCAGCAGGTGTGGCCTGTGATGCGGGCTCGGATGCGGCGGATGTATTCGCTGAGGACGTCTTTGAAGTTGACGAGGTTAGGAAAACCTATACCTCCGGCGATGATGAGAACTGTGGTGACGAGATAGAAGGCGTTGCCGTGACGCATGAGTGCCGGGTCGGCAAGTCCATCGGGTAGGGGACAGAAGCCGCCGTTGCAAAAAGCTGAGAGTGAGTGGAATGCGGCGAAGGCCATTCGCTTGCCTATATCGTCGGCAAGGAAACCGTCGGGCAGGCTGAAATATACGGCAACGGCTCCGGCGGCTTCTACGGTGAGGGTGAAGCCGAGGATGTAGAGTATCACCGGCATGAGTTGGCTCATACTTTTGGAGTAGATGAAGTCGTGCATGAGCAACTGATTGTATATCGAGGATTTGCCGCTGAAGAATAGTGCGAAGAAGCTGGTGAAAGTGAGTACACCGAGCGCGCCGATCTGCATGAGGATGGCTATGACGAACCACCCCATGGGGGTGAATGTCGCTGCAGCATCGACGGTGCACAGGCCTGTCATGCTCACTGCGCTCGAGGCCATGAAGAGGGCGTCGATGTAGCTTATATTACCGTAGGTGCAGCGTGGCAGCATCAGTACGAATGAGCCGATGAAGATGAACAGCAGGAAGCTCGTGGATAGTATCAGGGATGGATTGGTGCGTCGTCCAAGGAGCTGCATGGTGCCGTAGGAGAATTCGGCAACGGCGTAGAATGCCAGAATACTGAATAGGAAGTATTTGTTGTGCATTATGTGCACTACGGGTTCGAAGATGCCGCTGCCGTGCGGGAATATGAGCGGTATCAGGGTGAGTAGTATGGCGAAATCGGCCACGCGGCTGATAATGAGGCTGTCGCGGAAGAATGCTTTCGTGCGAAAGGTGAGGTTGAAGAGTACGTTGACGATGAATACTATCTGCGCTCCTTGCAGCACATGTATGACGAGGCGGCGGTCAATAGTGTCGTCCTCGAAGCCGGCATAGACAAGCATGGCCGTGACGGCTACGACGGCAGTGAGGTACACCACGAGGTTCATGAATGCACTGATGCGGTCGGCCGTACCGCGGAAGCGCAAACGCATACGAGCCACCGACGCCGTTTTCGGACGCAGGCGGCGCAGCCATGCTATGGGATGTAGGTGCGACGAATGCATATTGTCATGAATTTACATTAAAACGCTTGGAGGCGGTAAGTTGTTGACGGCCTTCGCTGTCGCTCAATTCCATACTTGTATATGACTTTTACGCTCTCGTTCTTAGCAGGATAATCGGGCTTAAAACCTTAAAAGGCTGCGCCAAAATATGAAATTTTGACACAGCCTCGTATATGGTAGGATGGGATTAGTGAGCGTCGTTCTCGGGAGCGATGAGCTTGTATCCTTTGCCGTGGATGTTGATGATCTCGATGGAGGGGTCGTCCTTGAGATGCTTGCGGAGCTTGGTGATATACACGTCCATTGAGCGGGCGTTGAAGTAGTTGTCGTCGATCCAGATGGTCTTCAAGGCGTAGTTGCGTTCGAGGATTTCGTTGACGTGAGCGCAGAGGAGTGTGAGGAGCTCGGACTCCTTGGTGGTCAGTTTTGTCACCTTGTCGCCTATCATAAGTACCTGCTTCTGGGTGTCGAAGGTGAAGTTGCCAATCTTGTACATGGTGATTTCCTTGCCCTTCTTGCCCTTGACGCGTCGGAGGATTGCCTCGATACGGAATACGAGCTCTTCCATGGAGAAGGGTTTGGTGATGTAGTCGTCGGCGCCGATTTTGAAGCCTTCGAGGATGTCTTCCTTGAGCGACTTGGCGGTGAGGAAGATGATAGGTACTTCGGAGTTGACGGTGCGGATCTCCTGAGCGAGGGTGAAACCGTCTTTCTTCGGCATCATCACGTCGAGGACGCAAATGTCGTACTTGCCTTTGAGGAATGCTTTGTATCCGCTTTCGCCATCAACGAGGAGGTCGGCGTTATATCCTTTGGCCTGGAGGTATTCACGGAGGAGCATACCCAGGTTTTCGTCGTCTTCACAAAGAAGAATTTTCATGCGGTCTTCCATAATTTTCAGTTTTTAGAGAGGGGTAATATTATTATGAATTTTGTTCCTATGTTGAGTTCGCTTTCTACAGAGATAGAGCCGCCAAGTTCGCGTATCATCTTTTGTACGTATGCGAGGCCGAGGCCGAATCCCTTGACGTCGTGGCGGTTGCCGGTGCTTACGCGGTAGAACTTTTCGAAAATTTTCTTGAGGTCGTCGCGGCGTATGCCGATGCCGTTGTCGGCAACAGTGATTTCGAGGCGGTCTTCGTCGAGGTCGCGCGAGGTTACTTCGAGCTTCAGCGGGCGATCTTCACTGCGGTACTTAACGGCATTGTCGAGGAGGTTGAAGATGACGTTGGTGAAGTGCATCTCGTCGACGTTGACGATGGCGTCCATAGCGTCGAGGTTGGCTGCGATGGTGCCGCCGTATTTCTCTACTTTGAGTTTGAAGGTGTTGACGATGTTGAATATGGCGGCGTTGGCATCAACATCTTCTATTCGGAGGGTTGCTTTCTGACGGTCGAACATAGACATCTGGAGCACCTTCTCTACCTGGAAGCGTAGTCGCTTGGTCTCGTCGTTGATGACGGATGATATCTGCTGGAGCATGGTGGGCGACTTGCGTACGCTTGGGTCGTTGAGCATCTGTGCTGCGAGGGATATCGATGAGATGGGTGTCTTGAATTCGTGCGTCATGTTGTTGATGAAGTCGTTCTTCATCTCGGATAGTTTCTTCTGCCTGAAGGCCATTATGATGGTGTAGACGAACACCACTAAGAGGATGAGAGTGAAGGCGAAAGCCGGCACGAGGAATGATACGGAGGAGAAGATGTAGTCGCTCTTGGTGGGGAAGTAAACCTTGAGGTAGTTGTTGGGTGAGCCGGCGTCGTTGGGGAACAGTGCCTGCACGAACATATTGTCGTGGTCGGCAGCATCGGTGTGGTACTGCGGTGACTTGTAGAGTATGGTGCCGGCATAGTTCGCCACGGCGAATTCGAAGGGGACTTTCAGTCCGAGGGTGTCGAGTTCCTGGCGCAGATAGCGGCGTACGCGTGAGCTGTCGGCGCGCTCGGTGATGGGTCGGCTCGATGCCTTAGAGAGGATTTTGAGGATCACATCGTCAAGGAGGTCGCGCTGGTAGAGGTAGCGGTTGCGGTAGCGGTCTTGCACGGTACGGTAGTGGGCGCCGATGTTGCCGCCGGTCTGCAATTTGCTGATTTCGTTGGCGTTGCCTTTGATTGTGAGGTCGGCTTCAAGGCCGGTGCTGGTGGTGAAGGAGTACTTGATGCCACCGAGGCTCGGCTGCGGGTCGTCGATGTACTGGGAGACGAGAGCTGATGTTTCTACCTGGCGGACGTCGTCCTGGAGGTAGTGGCGTGCTTCGTCCTGCTCAAGGCGCAGGCTGACGGCCACGAGGCTCTGACGCACGCCTTGGGCGAACTGTTCGTAGCGAATCTTGGCCATGTTGCGCATGTACACTATCTGTATGCACAAGAGGCCGACGAATATCATCGCCATCAGTACTGCCAGTATCCAGATTGTATATTTTTTCATCTATGGTGGAGAGTCGATAGAAATTGATGTTTTAACCTATGTTATGTTAACAATTAATATGTATTAATGTTTGGAGCAGGGGGCGAATTTTGATTATTGATTTAACATTTCGCGCCAAAATTAACAAATAGATGTGAAAGCACAAAATTCGACACAGCTAAAGTA
>CAMWKV010000041.1 GCA_947174915.1 uncultured Porphyromonadaceae bacterium
CGAACCCACGACCTTCGGAACCACAATCCGACACTCTAACCAGCTGAGCTAAGGGTACCATCTGTGTTTTGCGCTGCAAAGTTAGAGCTTTTTTGCGAGTTCTCAAAATATTTTGCCCACTTTTTTTGCTATACAGCATAAATTTTTCTCAGAGGACGGTATTATTGATGTAAGGCACCCTAATGTATGCTTAGGGCCGGACCTGTCACTCTTGACTTTATTCATTGACTCACGAACAAATACGCTCTTCGATATGTTACAAATACATCTACTAAGTGAATTGCAAACTCATATATCAACCCTCAAGACTAAATTCAAGAACGCTATGAATACCGCCGAACAGAAAGCCGCCGCAGCTGCAGAAGTATCAAAGGCCGCAGCAGAAGTATCAGCAGATGCCGCAAAGATGGCCGCCGAAGCACAGGCTACCGCTACTAAGGAACAACTTCAATCCGCCGCCGCACAGGCTCAAGCCAAGGCTCAGGAAGTTGCCGCGCAGGCCAAGGAAAAGGCTCAGGAGGCTATGGACTCCGTCCGTCAGAAGATTGCCGACCAGCAGAATGATCCTGACTCAGCTCTCAATCAGGTTAAAGAAAAGGCTTCGTCAGTCGCAGAGAAGGCTAAGGGCACGGCCGCTCATCTCCTCGATGAACTTGCCGACAAGGCTCACGGCCTCGCCGACAAACTGAAATAATACCTATCCTCCTTTGACAAAATACGTGGCTGTGTCAACATCACACCCACGAGCGCAATAATCGTCCCGCCCGGCAGCGGTCGCTCCATGAGTGACCGCTACATTAGGCGGGACGGTTGAATTTATGATACGCTGTATTTATTTCTCTACGAGGGCGCGGGTATCGCGGGCGATAGTGAGTTCTTCGTCGGTGGGTATCACCACTACCTTCACGCGTGACTCAGGGGTAGAGATGACGGTCTCGGTGCCGCGTGTGCGGGCGTTGAGTTCCTTGTCGATTTCAACTCCCATGAATCCGAGGGTAGAGCATACATCGTAGCGGAGGCCGGTCTGATTCTCGCCCACACCACCGGTGAATACAATGATGTCCACGCCACCCATCTCGGCGGCATAGGCACCGATGTACTTGGTGATGCGGAATTTGTACATATCCAGAGCGAGGCGTGCGCGTTCGTTGCCGGCGGCGATGGCGGCATCAATCTCGCGCATATCGCTGCTGACACCGCTCACGCCGAGAAGACCGCTTTCCTTGTTGATGATGTTGCTGAGTTCTTTGGCGGAGAGGCCGTATTTCTCCATGATGAAGGTGAGCGCTCCGGGGTCTACGTCGCCTACGCGGGTGCCCATCATGAGTCCCTCCACGGGGGTGAGACCCATAGAGGTGTCTACGCACTTGCCGTCGACGATGGCTGCCATGGAGGCGCCGTTGCCGATGTGGCAGGTTATGATGCGCTGCTTGGTGATGTCACAGCCGAGGAATTCGCACACGCGGCCGCTCACATAGCGGTGGCTGGTGCCATGGAAGCCGTAGCGGCGGATGCCGTCTTCGGTGTAGTATTTGTAGGGGAGGGCGTACATGTATGCCTTGGCGGGCATGGTCTGATGGAAGGCGGTATCGAATACGCCCACTTGGGGTACGTCGGGCATGAGGGCGGTGATGGCGTCGATGCCGGTCATGTTGGCGGGGTTGTGGAGGGGAGCGATGGAGTAGCACTCGCGTATCATGGCCTTCACATCATCGTTGATGAGTACGCTCTCGCTGAATTTCTCGCCGCCGTGTACCACTCGGTGACCTACGGCGTCGATTTCCTTGTAGCTCTTGATGCAGCCGTCGACGGGGTCGGTGAGCTTGTTGAGGATGGCTTCGATGGCTTGCTTGTGGTCGATGAGGCCGAGTTCGTCGATGGCTTTGCTGCCGTCGGCTTTTTTGAACTTGAGGAAACCGTCGGGAAGGCCGATTTTTTCTACACCGCCTTCAGCGAGGGTGGTGTCATTGTTGCCGTCGAGGCTGATGAGTTTGTATTTGACCGAGCTGCTGCCCGAGTTGAGTACGAGGATATTCATTGATGTATGTGTTGAGGACAGTTATTTGTTGTTCTTGAGACCGATGGCCTGGTTGCAGGTGATGATGATGGTCTTGTAGATGTCTTCAGGGAAGCAGCCGCGAGAGAGGTCGTTGACAGGCGCTGCAAGGCCCTGGAGTACGGGGCCTACGGCCTGTACGCCGCCGAGACGCTGCACGAGTTTGTAGGCGATGTTGCCTACTTCGAGGTTGGGGAATACGAGCACGTTGGCGCGGCCACTCAGTGAGCTGTTGGGAGCCTTCGACTGTGCCACGGAGGGAACGATGGCGGCGTCGGCCTGCAGTTCGCCGTCGAGGATAAGGCCGGGTGCGAGTTCGTGGGCTATGGTGGTGGCTTCAATCACCTTGTCTACGGCTTCGCTCTTGGCCGAACCTTTGGTGGAGAACGACAGGAGCGCTACGCGAGGCTCGATGCCGGCGATGTCGCGGGCGGTGCGGGCTGCGGCAACGGCAATCTGTGCCAGTTCGGGAGCCGTGGGGTTGGGTACTACGGCGCAGTCGGCGAAGATCATGGTGTCGTTGGTGCCGAACTTGGAGCCCTTTGGGAGAAGCATGATGAAGGCACCGGATACCACGCTGATGCCGGGCATGGTCTTGATGACCTGGAAAGCTGCGCGTAGCACGTTGCCGGTGGTGTTCATGGCGCCTGCCACCTGTCCGTCGGCGTCGCCGGCTTTCACCATGAGGCAGCCGAGGTAGAGGGGATTGGCGGTGGTGAGACGAGCCTCTTCCATGGTGATACCTTTACTCTTGCGCAGCTCGTAGAAGAGAGGTGCGTAGCGGTCGATGACTGCTTCGTCGCGCGGGTCGACGATGGTGGCTCCTTCGAGGTGAGTGAGCTTGAGCTCCGACGCCATAGCCTTGATGTCGTCGGGGTTGCCTATGAGTATTATGTGTGCCAGATCCTCGGCGATGATGCGATCGGCGGCAGTGAGTGTGCGGGGTTCGAGGCCCTCGGGGAGTACGATACGCTGCTTGTTGGCGGCAGCGTTCTTGGTGAGTTTCTCAAAGAGTTCCATTGGGTATGGGGTTGATGTGTGTTTTATGTCGCAAATTTACTCATTATTAATCAATCGGCGGCTATGTGCGACACATTAATTTGCGGCGGAACAAGGAATTTTAGCGCGGAGGCTGAACATTTGCACAGCCACGGCGTTTTAATGTCAAACAGCAGCAATCAACGGCTGTTTTATGAGATAAATTGCTTTTAAAATATTCATCATCAAACTTTTTCCGACCATGCCTTACCGTACATATAACTCCTCGCACTCCATGTCTGAGCGTCGCAACCGCCGCAACCGCGCCAGTATCTGGGTAGCTCTCGGTGCTATTTTTCTTATCATCCTGCTGATAGTATGGCTTACCTTCGCCGACCTGACAGGCAACACCGATGTGGCCGCTTTCCTCGCACCTTATATTGTTAATGCTCCCGGTAGCACAATTGCAGCGTTATGAGTGATTTATATGTTGTTTCGGCCGACAAGGCCGGCATCTTGATATGGGTGCTGTGGGCGCTCATAGGGGCTTTCGAGGCACTGTTCCTCTCGCGTACAATAGGTAGCCGACGTATGCTGCTTTTTGATCTCATCGTAGGTGTAGTCTGCGCCGTACTCGGTGGATACAGCTCAACGCAGTTCCTTGGCGATACGCCCACGCAGATGTTCCTTCTCTCCATACTCCTGGCAGTCCTCGGTGGTGCCGTGGGTCTCTGGATTACAGGCGCTCTCTTCTATCACTTCAGCGAAGAAGATGCTGATGCGGAGGAGAAGAAGCGATAGCGACCTCCGCCCTATTTTCTTAGCCGAAGAGTTCGCGGAATGCGTCGGCTACTTTCGACACTTCGTGCAGGCGTATGCTCAGGCGCGAGGTGTCGAAGCCTTTTATATTGCCGCGCGGTATGAGCATGTCGGTCATGCCGAGTTTCTCGGCCTCTACGATGCGCTGCTCGATGCGGGTGACGGGTCGTATCTCTCCCGTAAGTCCTACCTCGCCGGCCATGCACCATGTGCGTGGGATGGGCATGTCTACGTTGCTCGACAGGATGGCGGCTATTACAGGCAGGTCGAGCGCGGTGTCGTTCACCTTGAGACCTCCGGCGATGTTGAGGAATACGTCCTTGGCGCCGAGCTTGAATCCTACACGCTTTTCGAGCACTGCCAGAAGCATGTTGGTGCGCTTGGCGTCGAAACCGTTGACGGAGCGCTGCGGTGTACCGTATGCTGCCGTGCTTACAAGTGCCTGTACTTCAATGAGAAATGGGCGCATGCCTTCTATGGTGACGCCGGTGGATACGCCGGACAGTTCCTCGTCGCTGTGGCTCATGAGCATCTCGGACGGATTGCTTACTTCGCGCAGACCGCGCTGGCACATCTCGTAGATGCCTGTCTCCGAGGTGCTTCCGAAGCGGTTCTTGATGGCTCGCAGGATGCGGTACATGTACTGGCGGTCGCCCTCGAACTGTAGCACGGCGTCGACGATATGTTCGAGCACCTTCGGTCCGGCGAGGGTACCTTCCTTGTTGATATGTCCGATGAGTAGCACCGGGACGTTGCTTTCCTTGGCATACTTCTGGAGCATGGCGGCGCACTCGCGCACCTGGCCCACGCTGCCTGCCGACGAGTCGAGCGTCTCTGTGGCGATGGTCTGGATGGAGTCCACCACGAGAATCTCCGGCTGCACTTCTTCGATGTGGCTGAAGATATTCTCGAGCGAAGTCTCGCAGACGATGAACAGATTGTCGCTGCCGCGGCCTATGCGGTCGGCGCGGAGTTTGAGCTGTGTGGCGCTCTCTTCGCCTGATACATAGAGAATTCGGCGATTGCGGATAGAGAGCAGATTCTGAAGCATGAGGGTACTCTTGCCTATGCCCGGTTCGCCGCCTATGAGCACGATGGAGCCTTGCACGAGGCCGCCGCCGAGCACGCGGTTGAGTTCCTCGGAGGGCATGTGTAGACGAGGCTCGTCTACGCTTTCTATCTGGTTGACAGGCTTAGGGGTGCTCTTTTTGCGCTGAGAGCCTGCCGCTGTGGCAGCGGGCGAGGATGTCACTTTCTCCTCCACCATGGTGTTCCACTGGCCGCAGGAGGGGCAGCGGCCGGCCCACTTGGGCGAGTCGGCTCCGCACTCGGTGCAGAACCACATAGTCTTGTATGCTTTCTTAGCCATGGCGCGAACGGAATTGAGAGAGAACTATTGCCGCGGCCATGCCCACGTTGAGGCTCTCTACGTGCGAGGCGTCGGCGGGGTAGGGTGGTATGTAAAGTCGCTTTGTGACAGTACGTCCGACGGCTTCGCTGATGCCACGGCCTTCGTTGCCGAGCACTATGACTCCTTCGGCGGGAAGTTCGGCATGATAGATGTCGTCGCCGTCGAGAAAGGTGCCGAAGACCGGTACGGGACTGTCGGCGAGGATTTCGTCGAGCCGTCCGTAGGCCACTTCGATATGTGCCAACGCTCCCATGGTGGCCTGTACGGCCTTGGGGTTATAACAGTCCACCGTCTCGGTGTCGGCGATGATGCGGCGTACGCCGAACCAGTCGCAGCAGCGTATGATGGTGCCGAGGTTGCCGGGGTCCTGGATGCGGTCGAGGGCCACGGTGAGACAGCCGCGTTCGATGAGGGGCGCGGCCGGGCGCTGTTCGAAATAGGCTATGACGGGAGGTGCCGACGGCAGACGTGTGAGCTGTCTGAGAGTGGCGCCGTCAACGGCTGCTGTGGTGTCGACCGTTGCAGCGGCGAGGGATGCAGCATGTTCTTCGAGCCACTCGGTCCGCGCGAAGAGATAGCGGCAGTGGAAGGTCGCCAGGAGTTCGAGGACGCACTTGGTACCTTCGGCGACGAATATGCCGCTCTGGCGACGACGGCGTGCGTCATCGAGCCGGGAGAATTCCTGAAGTAGTCGTCGCGTGATGGTAAATTGCTCCATGATGTAGTGACTCTCAGAGGCTTAGAATTTATATCCGGCGCTCTCTACCAGTTCGCGGTCGGAGGCGATGGTGGAGCCGGTGGTGGTGAGCAGGTCGCCTGTGATGCCGCCGTTGATACCTACACGCAGACACTCGCGGAGAGCTTCGGCGCTGAGGCGTTCGCGACCACCGGCAAAACGCAGTTGTATATCGGGATGAGCCATGCGGAAGATGGCCACGGTGATGATGATTTCACGTTCGGAGATGAGCTCGGCATCGGCCAGTGGTGTGCCGGGGATGGGGCAGAGGATGTTGATGGGTATTGATACCGGACGGGCGCGGCGTAGCGTGAGTGCGAACTCGGCACGCTGACGTCGGTTCTCGCCCATGCCTATGATACCGCCGCTGCATACGTCGAGCCCTGCTCGGTGGGCGGCGTCGATGGTGGCGAGCTTGTCCTCGATAGTGTGCGTGGTGCAGAGGGTGGGGAAGTGTGAGGGTGCGGTCTCAAGGTTGCAGTGGTATCGGGTGGCGCCTGACTTCTTGAGCTGACGCAGGCCCTCCTCGTCGAGCAATCCGAGCGAGGCGCAGGTATGCATACCCGTGCGGGATTTCACCTCGGCGAGGATGTCGCAGATATAGTCGAGTGCTTTGCCGCGGACGGCGCGGCCGCTGGCAACGAGAGAGTAGCGGTTGATGCCACCGCGGGCATTGTGGTCGGCCACGGCGATGGCCTCATCGCGGTCCACGAGGTCGTAGGTGCTGCACCCAGTGTTGAAGTGAGCCGACTGGGCGCACCATTTACAGTTCTCCGAGCATCGGCCCGAACGAGCGTTGACGATAGAGCAAGGGTCGAATTTGCGGTCGTTGAAGGTTCGAGTCACCTCGGCGGCAGCATCGCAGAGGGCTGTCACACCCTCATCGCTGTCGACATCGGCGAGCGCGTATATCGTTGATTCAGAAAGCACCTCGCCTGCGAGGACAGCCTTGCGAGCCTCCTCCACGAGAGCTTTTTCTTCATGAATATCCATATCAGTTATTTATATATTTGGTGCAAAAGTACAACATCCCGCCCTCATTTGCAAATCCGCTGTATATGTGGAATGAGTGAAGAGGTCAGAAAAATCGTTATATTGAGATAGATTATCGTTATATTGAGATAGATTATCGTTATATTGAGATAGATTTTGGTATGTTGGGAGTTTTTGATTAATTTTGCACGTTGATAGGAATGTGATGCCATCCGGCATCTGTCATCGTACATACTATGGAAATAATCCGTACAGTAGAAAAACTCCGCGAGGCTGTCAGCAGCGCCCGCGCCGCCGGGAAGACTATAGGTCTCGTTCCGACCATGGGTGCACTCCATGCCGGCCATCGTTCGCTCGTCGACCGTGCACGCCGCGAAAATGATATAGTAGTGGTAAGCGTTTTCGTCAATCCCACTCAGTTCAACAATCCGGACGACCTCCGCACCTACCCGCGCACCGAGGAGGCCGACGCCGCTATCCTCGCCGATGCCGGTGTGGACTATGCCTTCATGCCGACGGCAGAGGAGGTGTACCCCGAGCCCGACACGCGCGAGTTCGACCTCGGTCCCGTAGCAGCGGTGATGGAGGGCGCCATGCGTCCGGGTCACTTCAATGGCGTGGCGCAGATTGTGAGTAAGCTTTTCGCCTGGGCGCAGCCCACGCGTGCCTATTTCGGTGAGAAGGACTTCCAGCAGATTGCCGTGATACGTCGTATGGCCGAGCTCGAAGGTTTCGACCTCGACATTGTGTCGTGTCCTATCGTGCGTGAGGCCGACGGTCTGGCGCTGAGTTCGCGCAATGTGCGTCTCAACGAGCAGGCACGAGCCATCGCCCCGAAGATACGCGAGGTGCTCCTGGCTTCTGTCGACCTGAAGGCTCAGGGCTACGAGGCCGATGAGACAGCGCGTCTCACCACCGATGCCATCAACAATATCGACGGTCTCGAAGCAGAGTATTTCCAGATTGTCGACGCGCGTACCATGCAGCCCGTGTCGCGCTGGTCAGACGCCGGCGACCTCGGCACCGTAGGCTGTGCCACGGTGTACTGCGGCGGCGTGCGACTGATAGACAATATCACCTACCCGGCTTGACAGCGTGTCATCGCTTGACTACAAGTCTTATACACAACGATATCAGCTATGTTTATCGAAGTCCTCAAATCGAAAATCCACCGTGTGACAGTCACTGAAGCGCGGCTCGACTATATAGGCAGTATCACTATCGACGAGAATCTGCTCGACGCCGCCGGCATCGTTCGCGGCGAGCATGTATATATTGTGAACAACAACAACGGCGCTCGCCTGGAGACCTACGTCATCCCCGGCGAGCGTGGTAGCGGCGTGATATGTCTCAACGGCGCCGCCGCTCGTTTGGTGCAGCCCGGCGATATTGTCATCATCATGAGCTATGCTTCCATGACACCCGAGGAGGCCGCCACCTTCCAGCCCAAGGTGATATTCCCGGACACGACGACGAATCAACTCCTCTAAGCCACCGGCTACCCATCCTCCATCTCAAACCTCCAGCCATCAGAAAATATCCCTATGTTTGAAAATCTAAGCGAAAAACTCGAACGCAGCTTCAAGCTGCTCAAAGGCCAGGGTCGCATCACCGAAATCAATGTCGCCGAGACCCTCAAGGAAGTGCGCCGCGCCCTTGTCGATGCCGACGTCAACTATAAGACAGCCAAGACATTCGTCGACACGGTGAAGAAGAAAGCCCTGGGCCGCGATGTGCTCACCGCCATCGAACCGGGACAGCTGATGGTGAAAATCGTCCACGACGAACTGGCCGAGCTCATGGGCGGCGAGAACGCTCCGCTGACTCTCACCGGCAAGCCTGCCATCATCCTCATGTCGGGTCTGCAGGGCTCGGGTAAGACAACCTTCACCGCCAAGCTCGCCAAAAAGCTCAAGGCTGAGAAGAATCTGCGCGTGCTCCTCGTGGCAGGCGACGTGTATCGTCCCGCCGCTATCGACCAGCTGAAGGTCCTCGCTGAGAGCATAGGCACCGAGGTATACTCCGAGGAAGGCGTCAAGGACCCCGTGGGTATTGCCACACGTGCGGTCAATTATGCCAAGCAGAATCCCTTCGACGTCGTAATCATCGATACCGCAGGCCGTCTTGCCGTCGACGAGGAGATGATGAACGAAATCGAAGCCATCAAGAAAGCCGTCAACCCCGGCGAAATCCTCTTCGTGGTGGACGCCATGACGGGTCAGGACGCTGTCAATACCGCCAAGGCTTTCAACGAGCGCCTCGACTTCGGCGGCGTGGTGCTCACCAAGCTCGACGGTGACACCCGCGGCGGCGCTGCAATCTCCATCCGCAGCGTTGTCAACAAACCCATCAAGTTCATCGGTACCGGCGAGAGTGTCGACGGCATCGATACCTTCCATCCCGAACGTATGGCCGACCGTATCCTCGGTATGGGTGATATCGTCACCCTCGTGGAGAAGGCACAGGCTCAGTTCGACGAACGCGAGGCTGAGGAACTGGCCAAGAAGATGAAGCGCAACCAGTTCAACTTCAACGACTTCCTCAAGCAGATACAGCAGGTCAAGAAGATGGGTAACATCAAGGACCTCGCTGCAATGATTCCCGGCATGGGCAAAGCGCTCAAGGATGTCGACATTGACAACAATGCCTTCAAGGGTATTGAGGCGATGATCGGCTCCATGACCCCCTACGAGCGCGAGCACCCCGAGTGCATCAAGGGCAGCCGCGTGCAGCGTATCGCCAAGGGTTCCGGCACACAGGTGCAGGAAGTGCACCGCCTCATCAAGCAGTTCGAGCAGATACGCAAGATGATGCATGCCGTCACCAACATGGGCCCGAACCCCGCCGCCATGATGACCAAGATGCGCCAGATGCGCCGCCGTCGCTAAGCCCTCCGGAAGAATGCATCCGCGAATCCCGAGCGCTTCGAGATATTCGAGAATCTCGAGCAACTCGAGCGACTCGAGAATCCTGAGTAACTCAAGAATCCCGGGCAACCCGAGAACCTCGAGAATCTCAAGAACCCCGAGCAAAAATCACCCAGTAGAACCCCCTTACTCCAACAATATATGACCATTCTCGATGGAAAGGCAGCCGCTGCCGACATCAAAGCCGAGATAGCCAAAGAAGTAGCCCGTCGCACCGAGCAGGGCCTTAAACGCCCCCACCTGGCCGCAATCCTTGTAGGCCACGACGGCGGTAGCGAGACCTATGTAGCCTCCAAGGTGAAGGCTTGCGGCGAGTGCGGATTCGACTCCACACTCATACGACTCGAGAGCACCGACGATGCTCCCCTGTCGCAGGACGAACTCATGGCCCGCGTGCAGGAACTCAATGACAATCCCGATATCGACGGCTTCATCGTGCAACTGCCTCTGCCGCGCCACATCGACGAGCAGGCTGTCATAGAAGCTATCCGTCCAGACAAGGACGTTGACGGTTTCCATCCCGTCAACGTGGGTCGTCAGTCCATCGGTCTGCCCTGTTTCCACTCGGCCACTCCCGCCGGCATCGTTGAACTCCTCCGTCGCAACGGTATCACCACCAAGGGCAAACGTGTCGTCATCGTAGGCCGCAGTAACATCGTGGGCAAGCCCCTCGCCGCCATGCTCATGCAGAAGGGCGATATGGGCGACGCCACCGTGACAGTATGCCACAGCGCCACACCGAATCTCGTCGACGTCACCCGTCAGGCCGACATCCTCGTGGCTGCCATGGGACGTCCCGGTTTCATAACCGCCGATATGGTGTCGGACGGTGTGACAGTGGTCGACGTAGGTACCACACGCGTGCCCGATGCTACCCGCAAGTCCGGTTTCCGTCTCTGCGGCGACGTCGACTTCGCTGCCGTATCGCCTAAGTGCGAGGCTATTACGCCCGTCCCGGGTGGCGTAGGCCCCATGACCATCGTGTCGCTGATGATGAACACCCTTGAGGCTGCCCGTCGCCACGACGCCAACCGCTAAGACTTACTCTCCGGACGCTGTAGGCCGACAAGGATTCATCGAAATCTCGACGCTGACCTATGAACTTGTTCATATCCCTGCTGATAAGCATCACATCGCTCATTTTCGGCTATCAGGAAGCCGACCTTGTCTTTGTGGGCGATGCTATGCAGCACCAGGGACAGCTCGATGCCGCTCGCAGCGGTTCCTCGTACGACTATTCGCAGTGCTTCGCCTCGCTCGAACCGCTTATTTCCACGGCCGACTATGCCGTGGTGAATCTTGAGACTCCCATCGGTACCCGCCCTCACAGCGGGTATCCGTGTTTCAATGCCCCGGAGGAATACCTCGACGCCCTCAGCGATGTCGGTTTTGATATGTTCCTCACGGCCAACAATCATACCCTCGACCGGGGTGCCCGCGGTCTGCATTCGACAGTCAAGGCTCTCGATGAGCGCGGCCTCGACCATATCGGTACCTACGCCAACGATTCGGCTCGCACCGCTTCGCTGCCCAAGGTGGTGGATATCAATGGCTTCAAAGTGGGCTTCGTCAATTGCACATATGGCACCAACGGCATTACACCCCGCGACGGCGTGGTGGTGGACTATATCGATCGCCCGCGGCTGAAGGAGGATGTCGAGGCTGCTCGCAAGGCCGGCGCAGAGTTGGTGTGCGTCTGCATACACTGGGGCGACGAGTACAAACTCCTGCCCAACAAATCGCAGGAGTACACTGCTGATTTTCTGGAGTCTATAGGCGTGGATATGATTATCGGCGCGCATCCGCATGTGATACAGCCCTTCGAATTCAGGCCCAATAAATACTACCCTGAGCGCAATGTGCTGCTTGTGTATTCCTTAGGCAATTTCATATCGAATATGAAGACCGCCGACACTCGCGGAGGCGCCATGGTGCATGTCAAACTTTTCCGTGGCGATGATCATCGAGCCACCCTCAAGACAGCCGACTACCGTCTGCTTTTCACGATACCGGGCACATCGCCGCACGATAATTACCGGGTGATGGAGGTTGACAGCGTTCCTGCCACGGGACAGTGGGGTGCGCGTGCACGCGAATTCAAGCGGCGCGCAAAGGATATTTTCGACCGACACAATATCAATGTCGGCGAAGCCACCGGACTGTAAGTCGGTAGTGTTAATACCCACAGCATGAGACAGAAAAAATCCGCTGACTGATATGGGCGTGTTCAAATTCAAGCAATTCGAGCTCTCCGATGGCGGCTGCGGCATGAAAATCGGTTCGGACAGCGTGCTCCTCGGAGCATGGTTTCTACCTCGCTACGCCACAGCCCGCACAGTAGCCGATATAGGCGCCGGATCCGGGCTGCTTGCCTTGATGGCAGCGCAGTGTTGCCCGCATGCACGGGTCACTGCTGTCGAACTGGATAGCCTCGCTGCCGAGGCCTGCCGTGCCAATGCCCTCGAGTCGCCTTGGGCCGGCCGTATCGATACCGTTTGCACCGATTTCACCCTTTGGAAGCCCCGTATGCAGACGCAGCCGGAGGAAGAGGCAGTCTTCGACATCATCATATCCAACCCGCCGTATTTCACCACCGGTGAACAGGCATCCGACGCGGCTCGCGCCACGGCTCGCCATCAGAACGGCCTCACATACAGGTCGATACTGGCTACTCGTCATCTCGCGCCCGGCGGACATACAGGACTCGTGGCTCCGGCCGACATGGAGCATGACATTATATTTGACGCTACCCTCGCGGGCATGCGTCTGTGCCGCCTGTGCCGTGTGCAAACATCGCCCCGCAAGGCCCCCACACGCATCCTCCTGGACTTCATGCGCCCGGCTGCCGAAACATCTGTGTCCGACTCCGCCGCGTTGAAGAACCTCCCCGACCCACCGCTTGCGCCCGAAGTGCAGACACTATCCATGCGGCAAGCCGACGGCTCCTACTCGGACGAATACCGCGCCCTTACCGACCAATTCTATATCAAGCTCTGAGCAACACAGACCATATCCTCTCCCGCTATATAATTATGAAACGCTCCGACCTCGCTCTCACCCTCTCTCATCGCCTCATACTGCTATTCTGCATATTCCTGGTGTGCTACGTGCTTGCCGCTGCAGGGATGTACGTCCTGGGACGTCTCATGCCCGACCGCATAGTGGCGGTGCTTCGCGTAAGCACCGTCCTGCAGGACGTCCTCACCTTCATCCTGCCGGCCTTGATCACTGCGCTGATTGTGACGCGCCGCCCGGCACAATTGCTGTGCCTGATGACGGTGCCGTCGTTGCGGTCGATATTACTTGTGGCAGGACTTCTTTTGGCCTCTATCCCGCTGCAGGAGGCCATCATTTACGCCAACGCGCACATCACGCTGCCCGAGTCCATGGCCGGGTTCGAGCAGATGGCGCGCATGCTTGAGGAGCGAGCTTTCGAGACACTCAAGTTGTTGCTGGCCGATACATCCGCGCCGTCCACTATAATTAATTGTCTGATAATAGGCGTGTTGGCAGGCTTTTCCGAGGAGCTGCTCTTCCGCGGCTGTTTCCAGCGCCTGCTCACCACTGCCGGTGTCAATCCGCACCTCGCCATATGGCTCGTAGCATTCTGCTTCAGTGCCCTCCACATGCAGTTCTTTGGATTCGTGCCGCGTATGCTGCTGGGTGCATATTTCGGCTACCTGCTGTTCTGGACACGGTCTATATGGGTGCCGATGTTGGCCCATGTGCTCAACAATCTGATGTTCGTCCTCACGGCATCGCATCAGATACGGCGCGACGGCATAGACAGCCTCTCGGCCGACCCTCAGTTGTGGTCGCCCGTGGCAACTATTGGCAGTCTGGCGCTTACTGCGCTGATTCTGTGGCTTCTGTGGCGTGGACGAGTTCGCAAAGCAGTGCCAACGCTGCCGCAGTAGCGCGTTCTATCACGGCCTTGCGGTCGCCGGGGAAGTGGTAGAGCCTCTCTACGGCACCGAGGGGCGTGCGGGCAGCTATCCATACGGTGCCTACCGGTTTGCCGGGCGTGGCACCGCCGGGGCCGGCTATGCCCGAAGTAGCTACGGCGCAGTCGGCACCGCATACGCGACAGGCGCCCTCAGTCATGTGACGGACAGTGCCCTCGCTGACAGCGCCGCAGGTGTCGAGAATATCCTTCGGTACACCGAGCACGGTAGCTTTGATTTCATTCGTGTACGATACGACGGCGCCGACGAAGGTGTCCGAGCAGCCTGCTATATCCGTGATAGAGTGGGCTATATTGCCGCCTGTGCAACTCTCTGCCGTGGCGAGCGTCCAGCCATGTTGGCGCATGGCATGCAGGGCTCGTTCAGCCGGCGATATTTTGCCCACGCCTACCAGGTAGGAACCGACGGCGCCCGTCAGGGCAGTGGCAAATTCTTCAAACTCGGCAGCCTGAGCATTCGGTGTGCTGTCGAGGCGAAGCACTATCTCGCCGGGGATGGGGAGATATGCCAGTTTGTAGCCGGCGGGGAGGCTGTCCTCGAAGATAGCAAGTCGTTCGGCAAGAGCTGATTCGCTGATGCCGGCTACTGTAAATTCACGGTGTATCACCTTGTCGCTCGTACCGAGATGTTCGGTGACATAGGCTGTCACGGCAGGCAGCATGCCGCGCGTCTCGAACGGTACGCCGGGCATGCAGATGAGGTGACGTCGTGCTCCGGGAGCCTCCGGCTCGTCGTAGGCCACAGTCTTCTCAAAACACATCAGCGGAGCCGTACCGTAGCGGTTCTGAATCACCGTGCACGATGTCGGCACCATTGCCTGGCTGCGAGTGAGCTCATTCATGCGTATTCCGCGCTCGGCGAAGATGCGTTCCACATTCGCGAGCACGTCCGTGTCGAGAGCGAGAGTGCCGCCGAAGATGTCTGTCAGGACAGTCTTGGTGATATCGTCGCGCGTCGGGCCGAGGCCGCCGGTGGTGATGGTGAGGTCGTTGGCGTCCAGCGAGCGCTCTACGGCGGCGCGTATGTCGCCGGCTTTGTCTCCGACGGTGCTGATGGTGGTAACGTCGAAGCCCAGGGGGCCGAAGGCGCGGGCTATCTCGCCGCTGTTGGTATCCGTGACGGAGCCGAGGAGGATTTCGTCACCTATTATTACTATGCCGAGTTTCATATCTCCACGTGGAAAAAGGTGTCATATTTGTGCTACGTCTCGTCCTTAGATTTCGACGCGGGCGTAGGGGACGGCGTCGTAGGGGCAGAAGATGCCGTCGAGGTATTTGAAATAAGCAGCGACTGCAACCATGGCGGCATTGTCGGTGGTGAATTTGCGGGCCGGGATGAAGGCCTCGATGTTGCGTCGGGCGCAAAGATCGGCCACGGCCTGACGGACACCGCTGTTGGCCGATACTCCGCCGCCTATGGCGACGGTACTGACGCCGGTAGCATCGATGGCCTTGGCGAGCTTGTCGATGAGGATGTCAATGATGGTGGCCTGGAGCGACGCCGCGAGGTCGGCCTTGTGGTGCTCTACGAAGTCCGGGTCGGTCTTGATGCCGTCGCGGAGAGTGTAGAGGAAGGAGGTCTTAAGGCCCGAGAAACTATAGTCGAATCCGGGGATGTGGGGGCGCGCGAAGCGGAAGGCCTTCGGGTCGCCCTCGGCGGCGAGACGGTCGATGTGTGGGCCGCCGGGGTAGGGGAGGCCCATCACCTTGGCGCACTTGTCGAAGGCTTCGCCGGCGGCATCGTCGATGGTGCGTCCGAGAATCTCCATGTCGTTGTAGCTGCGCACGAGGATAATCTGCGAGTTGCCGCCGCTCACCAGCAGGCATAGGTAGGGGAAGTCGGGCACACGCTCGGCCTCGTTCTCGCGCACGAATTGCGCCAGTACATGGCCGTGGAGATGGTTGACATCTATGATGGGCACACGCAGACCGAGCGACATGCCTTTGGCGAAACTGGCGCCGACAAGCAGCGAGCCTATGAGGCCGGGGCCGCGGGTGAAGGCTATGGCGGAGAGCTCTTTCTTGTCCACTCCGGCGCGACGCAGGGCGGCGTCGACTACGGGGACAATGTTCTGTTGATGGGCGCGCGAGGCGAGCTCGGGCACAACGCCGCCGTACTCTTCGTGTACGGCCTGGCTTGCTATGACATTACTCAGGAGTATGCCGTCGCGGACAACGGCTGCGGAGGTGTCGTCGCACGACGATTCGATACCGAGGATCGTTACTGACATTGATGTATATGCTATGCGGGCGGCAATCTGTGCGCCGGGTAGATTAGAATGTATATGCTATGCGGGCGGCAATCTGTGCGCCCGGGTAGTGACGGATGAGGGTGTACTTGGCTTCGAGGCCGAGCTTGAGGTTGCCGTTGCAGCGGAGGTCGATGCCGGCGCCGGCGTTGAAGCCCAGGCAGTTGCTGTGGGCCGTCACATCGTCGTGTGTCTGCTCGTCGAGTTCGTGGCGTACCCACGACTGGTAGCCGATGCCGGCGAGGGGATAGAATGTCCAGCGGCTGCCATCCCTGCCTATGGGGAAATGCGCGTCGATATCTATATTGAGAGCGTCGAGGTCCTCATGGCGGAAGAAAATGCCTATCGACGGCGCCACGCGGAAGTGACGGCTGAAGGCGTAGTCGAAGCTCAGACCGGCAAGGGCCGAATTGTTGCGGGTCACATAGCCGGCGCGCGGGCCGAAGCTCTTCTCGCCCTTGCGTGGCAGAGCCGATGCCGCAGAGCTGCATATTAATATGAGTAGGAGTGCGACAGAGGTGCGCCGCAGGCTGTCGAGCAGGCCTGCGGAAGCGGGGACGGGGAGTAGGGCGGCGCGGAGCATTGAGTTGACGGTGTGTTGGTGATGCAATGATGCTTTGATGGTGCAAATTTAGAGTATTTTCTTCATTTATCCGCCATTGCTGATGGAAAATCGTAGAGTGTACATATATATAGTGTACATATATATAA
>CAMWKV010000042.1 GCA_947174915.1 uncultured Porphyromonadaceae bacterium
CCCGCGACCCCAACCTTGGCAAGGTTGTGCTCTACCAACTGAGCTATTTTCGCGTGCTTGATTTCTCAATTGCGGTGCAAAGTTAGGAACTATTTTTGAACCGTGCAAATTTTTCGGCACATTTTTTCAAATTTTCTCAAACTTTTTCGGAGAGCGAGCATGCAAATCGGCTATAACAGACTGCTATCCAACTGCTTGAATCAAGAAATCCGAGAGCAATAGATTACATCACATTGAGGACTTGCTCCTTGATCTGTTCCAGATAGTCCTTCATGCGTACTACGATAGCCTGCATATCGGCGTGATTGCTTTTCGAACCGAGGGTGTTGATCTCGCGTCCCATCTCCTGGGCGATGAAGCCGAGTTTCTTGCCCTGGCCAGGCTTGGGTGCTTCCATTGTCTCGATGAAGTAAGCCAGGTGACGACGCAGACGCTGCTTCTCTTCATTCACATCGAGCTTCTCTATATAGAATATGAGCTCCTGCTCCAGACGGCCTTTGTCGAACTCAATGGCGGGGATTTTCTCAAGGCTCTCCTGCAGTCGAGCGCGCACGCGTGCCACACGCTCGGCTTCGAAAGGTTCGATACTGTCGAGCAACTCGCCAATGGCTTCGACGCGAACGCGGAAGAACTCTTCAAGCTCTATGCCTTCGGCACGACGGTGAGCCATCAAGGCGTCGGCAGCCGCGCGAACAGCATCCAAAAGGACGGCGCTGTCATCCTCGGCAGCGACGGCGGCGGGGGTGTGAACAGCATCCGGCAGTGACAGCAACACGCGGAAAAGATCGGCAGGGACAGGCACGCCGAGGGTTGCGGCAGCCTGCTCAATCTGAGCCTTGTACGCCGCCATAGCGGGCACATTGAACTCCGATACCGTAGCTACCGTGGCCGACGGCAGAGTCTCTACGACCACATTGACGTCAGCTTTGCCACGCTCAAGAGTGTGGCCTACGAGGCTGCGAAGGTCGCCCTCACTCTCACGGAGGAGAAAGGGCAGGCGGACATTAAGATCAAGCTGCTTGCTGTTGAGTGATTTGATCTCTACTGTTATTTTATGTGTTGCGGATTCGAGAGTGGCGCGTCCGAATCCTGTCATTGACATGAGCATAGCCAGGAATATTAGATGTTAAACCGACTTCGGCGATACCCTCGCCAAAGCACACTGCAAAATTACAAAATATCGCCGGAGGATAGCTTACTTTCGGCCGAAAAATACTAACTTTGCATCAAAACAATCAATAAATGGCTACTATATTGAACATCGAAAGCTCGGGAACGCCCTGTTCCGTTGCGCTCACGTCCGAAGGAATGATAGTGTCGCACCGCGAAGAATTCAACGGCCGCAACCACGCCACCGTCCTGAGCGATTATATAAAGCACTGCCTTGACTACGCCGCCGAACACGAAATGCGTCTCGACGCCGTGGCCGTCAGCATGGGACCGGGCAGTTACACCGGCCTCCGCATCGGTCTGAGCGAAGCCAAGGGTCTCGCCTACTCCCTCGACATACCCATGATAGGCATCGACACACTTGAGCTACTCACCACCCGTGTAATGTTCTCCTCCGACGACATCGACCCCGACACCATCTTCGTGCCCATGGTCGACGCACGCCGCATGGAAGTGTACACCGCTGCCTACGACATGGCCCTCACCCCCCTGCTCAGCCCGCGCCCTCTCATCATTGAAGGTGATGCCTACGCCGACATCCTTGCCACCGGCCGGCCCGTGCTGTACTTCGGCAGCGGCGCAGCCAAGGCTCAGGAATTCTTCGCAGCAGCACCGCAGACCCGCTTCGTGCCCGATGTCGAAGCTCTCGCCGTCGACATGATAGCCCTTGCCGAACGCGCCTACATGCAGCGACAGTTCATCGACACAGCATATTCCACCCCGGCCTATCTCAAAGATTTCCAGGCCACTACTCCCAAGCACAAAGTCCTATGACCGACTATAGCGACGACATAGCGGCAGCAGTAGAACACCTCAAGAAAGGCGGTATAATCCTCTATCCCACCGACACTGTATGGGGTCTCGGATGCGACGCCACCAACGACCGCGCGGTAGCACGCATATTCGAAATCAAGCGCCGCTCCGATTCGAAGGCACTCATCACCCTCGTCGGCTCCATCGACCAGCTCCTACGCACTGCCGAGGATGTCCCCGACGTAGCACTCCAACTCATAGAGTACTCCGAGCGCCCGGTCACCATCGTCTACGACAGCCCCCTTGCGTCGGCACATCTGGCGCCCGCGCTCCTCGCCGACGACGGCTCCATCGGCATCCGCGTGACAGCCGAATCCTTCAGCAGTCAGCTATGCCGTGCTTTCCGCCGCCCCCTCGTATCCACCTCCGCCAATGTCAGCGGTCAGCCCACCCCCATGTGCTTCGCCGAGATAAGCGACGACATACGCAATGCCGTCGACTATATCTGTCAAAGCCGTCGTGCCGAAGGCCCCGCTGCCGCGCCCTCCACCGTGATTCGCCTCCACAGCGACGGTCGCTTCAAGCTCATCCGCCCGTAAAGCCGCCAATTACACCAACAGATGCAACTCATTACGCGCCAACGACTAAAACTCATTACTGCCGATCTACTGTCATCGGCCGTGGGATTTTTCATATTCGATGTGGTGCGTTTCTACACCATCCCTTCCAGCGTGCGTCCAGATTCTCTCGGCGAGTTTCTACTATGGACGCCCGTCGTGCTCGAGCAGTTGCTCATGCCGCTGGTAATGGTGACATTCTTCGCCATCTTCGGTAGCTACAATAAGGCCAACACGCTCTACAAATCGCGCATGGACGAGAGCCTCAACGCTATGGCAGCAGCAGGCCTCTCCACCCTGACAGTCTTCCTCGTAGCCTTCATCAACGACAGCTTCCCCGCCCGCGCCACCAACTACGAACTCATGGCAGCCCTGTGGGTGTGCCTGTTTCTCCCCGTATGGATAGTCCGCATGCTCGTGCTGGGCTACAACTCGCGGCATGTCAAAAACGGCGACTACGCCATCAACACCCTCGTGATAGGTGCCTCAGAGAGCAACAAAAAGCGCTTCGAACGCCTTCGCCGCACGTCGACTCTCCTCGGCCTAAGATTCGTAGGCGTAGCAGACGCTGACGTCGACATCCCGGGCGACACCTACGAAGGCCTACCAATCTACCGAGGCAATAATGCTGCCGACATCATCCACCGTCAGGGCGCCCAGGCGGTTGTAATCCTCCCCTCCTCACGCGGTCTCGGCCGTACAGCCGAAATCATCGAAAGTCTCTACACCCTTGGCATACCACTCTTCGTAAGCCCCGACCTCCACGGCCTCATGGGCATGCGACCGCGCGTATCAACCATCACCTCCGAGCCTGTCATCGATATCACCGCCGCCAGCCTCTCCCCCAAGATGGCCAACTTCAAACGTATCAGCGACATCGCCGCCTCATCGTTCGCACTCATCGTCCTGAGCCCCTTGCTCCTCGGTATCGCACTCGCAGTCAAACTTTCCTCCCCCGGACCCGTACTCTACCGACAGACACGCATAGGTCGTAACAAAAATCCATTCACCATCCTCAAATTCAGGACTATGCGCGTCGATGCAGAAAAGGACGGCCCGGCCCTCGCCAGCGAAGACGACCCACGTATCACCCGCATAGGCCGCTTCCTACGCAAATACCGCCTTGACGAACTGCCACAGTTCTGGAACGTCCTCGTCGGGCAGATGTCGCTCGTCGGACCACGCCCCGAACGCGAATACTTCATACGGAAGATTGTACAGCGCCGCCCCGCCTACAGCCTCGTGCACCAGGTACGTCCCGGTATAACAAGCTGGGGCATGGTCAAATACGGTTACGCCTCCAACGTCGACCAGATGGTGGAACGACTCGACTACGACCTCCTCTACCTCGACAACATATCTCTCGGCGTCGACCTCAAGATTCTCTTCCACACCGTCAGCACAGTCATCACAGGCAAAGGCCTATAACATGCACAGCACATTATGAGCAAAGCCATTAGCCAACTCAAAGAACTGTTCTTCTCCTTCGTGCTCTGGCGCGAAAAACATATCAAGGAACGCACATTCGTGCTCATCCTCTCCTTCCTCGTAGGCATCTTCTGCGGCCTCGCCGCTCTCGTCCTCAAGTTCCTGATACACACCATCTCCGCCCAGCTCACAGCACGCGTCAATCCCGAAGTCGGCAACCTTCTCTACATCCTCCTCCCGGCACTCGGCGTCATCATCACTGCCATATACGTACGCTACTTCGTGCGCGACAATATCAGCCACGGTGTCACGCGCGTGCTCTACGCCATCTCCCAGAACAAGAGCCGTCTCAAGCGCCATAACATGTACACTTCAGTCCTCGCCAGCTCCGTTACCATCGGCTTCGGTGGTTCAGTCGGTGCCGAGGGACCTATAGTATACACCGGCGCCGCCATCGGCTCCAACCTCGGCCATGCCTTCCGCATGTCCCCCCGTATTCTCATGATACTTGTAGGCTGCGGCGCTGCGGCAGGTATAGCAGGAATCTTCAAAGCTCCCATCGCAGGCATGCTCTTCACCCTCGAAGTGCTTATGCTCGACCTGACCGCTGTCTCTGTTATGCCCCTCCTCATTGCATCCATCACCAGCGCCACCCTCGCCTACGTCTACACCGGCTACGAATTCGAATTCTTCTTCGCGCAGACCGAAGACTTCTACACCTCCCGCATACCGTTCGTACTACTGCTGGGCATCTTCTGCGGCCTCACGTCGCTCTACTTCACACGGGTGATGAACATGATGGAGACCTTCTTCGGACGCTTCAAGAATCCCTGGGTGAAGACTGCCATAGGATGCTCCATTCTCTCGGGCCTTGTCTTCCTCTTCCCGCCGCTCTACGGCGAAGGCTACGGCTCCATCACTGGCCTCCTGGCCGGCGACACTTCTTCTATCGTCGACGGTTCAATCTTCTACGGCGACCGAAATCAGTTCTGGTTCCTCGCCCTCTACATCGGACTCATCGTGGCCACAAAAGCATTCGCCACCTCCGCCACCAACGGCGGCGGAGGCGTCGGCGGTACATTCGCACCATCGCTCTATGTAGGCTGTATGCTCGGCTTCCTCTACGCTTTCATCATCAACCACCTCGGATTCATCGAACTGTCCACCAAGAACTTCGCCCTCATAGGCATGGCGGGAGTGATGTCCGGCGTAATGCATGCGCCCTTGATGGCAATCTTCCTCACCGCCGAACTCACCGGCGGCTACGACCTCTTCCTGCCCCTTCTCATCGTCAGCACCATCAGCTACGGCACCATCAAAATATTCGAGCCCTACTCCATCTACACCATGCGTCTTGCCAAGCGCGGCGAACTCCTCACGCACCAGAAAGACCAGGCCGTCCTCACACTCCTCAAGATCAACAACGTCATTGAAAACGACTTCCTCCCCGTCTACCCCGACATGACACTCAAAGACATGGTAGACGTCATCGCCAAGAGCAAACGCAACCTGTTCCCCGTCCTCAACGAAGGCGGCGAACTCGTCGGCATAGTGCTCCTCGACGAAATACGCAACATCATGTTCCGCCCAGACCTATACCGTCGTATGCGCGTAAGCACCTTCATGTCAATGCCACCTGCGCGTATCGAACTCGACGAGACCATGGATCAGGTCATGAAAACCTTCGACACTACCGGAGCCTGGAACCTCCCCGTCGTTAATCAAGGCCGCTATGTAGGATTCGTCTCCAAGAGCAAAATCTTCAACTCCTACCGCCGTGTACTCCGACACTACTGCGACGACTGACGGCTACTGATAGACAAGCACCTAACCGATAAAAAATAATACCTTATGATTACTTTTCTGATTGCCCTGGCCACCCTTATAGCCGGATATTTTATATACGGCAGCTTGGTGGAGAGAATATTCAACACCGATCCTGCCAGCCCTACCCCGGCATCTACTATGGCCGACGGTATAGACTATGTGGAGATGCCCACTTGGAAAGTCTTTCTAATCCAGTTCCTCAATATCGCCGGTGTCGGACCCATCTTCGGCGCAATTATGGGTGTCATGTATGGTCCGGCAGCATTTATATGGATTGTACTGGGTACCATTTTCGCCGGAGCCGTCCATGATTTCATATCAGGAATGATATCCCTCCGCATGGGTGGCAAGTCACTCCCCGAGATAGTAGGTAGCGAGCTCGGCAAGAAGCTCAAAGTCATAATGAGTGTCTTCACATGCGTGCTGCTCCTGATGGTCATCGCCGTCTTCGTCAGAACGCCAGCCAACCTCCTTGCCACACTAACACCCGAACACCTTGACGCCACCTTCTGGGCCGTGTGCATATTCCTCTATTATATTCTCGCCACATTGCTCCCCGTCGACAAATTGATTGGCAACCTCTACCCGCTCTTCGGCTTTGCCCTCCTTTTCATGGCAGTCGGTATCATGGGCTATATGATTATCAACGGCGTAGAGATACCCGGCGGATTTTCCGACGGCCTTTACAACCGTCATCCCTCAAGGGAGGTAGCACCCCTCTTCCCCATGATGTGCATCTCTATAGCCTGCGGAGCTATTTCCGGCTTCCATGCCACCCAGAGCCCCATGATGGCACGTTGTCTCAATAATGAAAGACATGGCCGCAAAGTATTCTACGGCGCAATGGTATCCGAAGGCATAGTGGCCCTGATATGGGCGGCGGCGGCCATCGCCTTCACCGGCGGGTACGACAAATTGGCATCATACATGACCGACAACGGCCAGGACGCCGGCATCCTTGTGCATGACGTATGTGTCAAGTGGCTCGGCACTTTCGGCGGACTGTTGGCAGTGCTTGGCGTAATAGCGGCTCCCATCACCACCGGCGATACCGCCATGCGAAGCCTCCGCCTCATAGTAGCCGACGCCATCGGCATGAGCCAGAAACAGTTCGTGAAACGACTCCTCGTCACTGTACCGATAATCGCAATCAGCTTCGTCCTGCTGAGAATAAACTTTGACATCCTCTGGCGCTACTTCGCCTGGTGCAATCAGACACTGTCCATCTTCACCCTGTGGGCCTGCAGCGTATATCTGGCGAAAGCCGGCAGAGCCTACCTCATCACCATGATACCTGCAATGTTCATGACAGCCCTCTGCGTCACCTTCATCTGCTATGCACCGCTCGGCGCATATACCGAAGGCATCGGTCTCTCCATAGCCTACTCCGAACTTGCAGGCATCCTGGCCGCCCTCACCTGTACAGCCATCTTCCTCCGCTGGCAGCGCACTCTCCCCCGCAAGGCAGGAAAAATAGCGGGAATCTGATGGGGCGCGCTGAGAAAAAAATGCGTACATTTGCAGTCTATTGTGAAATGATATGAATCGAATCGTAGCTAAGGAACATTTTTCTGAGAATGTGGTGCAACTGGTAGTCGAGGCGCCCGAGGTGGCAAAAGCTCGTCGGCCGGGGCACTTCGTAATAGTACGTTGCGGCGAAGGCGGCGAACGTATCCCCCTCACTATCAGCGAGGCAGATGTAAAGAAAGGCACTATCAGCCTCGTCATCCAGGCCGTAGGTGTGTCAACCCGCAAGATTTGCGCTCTCGAACCGGAAGAATTTCTGACCGCCCTCGTGGGGCCGCTCGGCAAACCGACAGCTATAGGCCGTCGTGACGGCACGGTACTCTGCTGCGGTGGCGGCGTGGGTATAGCTCCCCTGCTGCCTATCGTCCAGGGTATGAAAGAAGCCGGCAATCGCGTGGTGACTGTCCTGGCAGCGCGCACGAAGGACCTTATCATTCTTGAGGATCAGATACGCCGTTGGTCCGACGATGTTATTGTGATGACCGACGACGGCTCGTCAGGCCGCAAAGGTCTGGTGACAGCCGGTGTAGAGGAAGTACTCAACCGCGAGGACGTGGCCGAGGTAGTGGCCATAGGTCCTGCCGTGATGATGAAATTCGTGGCACTCCTCACCAAGCAATATAATGTCCCAACTATCTGTTCGCTCAATACTATCATGGTCGACGGCACGGGCATGTGCGGCGCCTGCCGCGTCAATGTAGGCGGCAAGATGCGTTTCGTATGCGTCGACGGACCCAAGTTCGACGCTCACCAGGTAGACTTCGACGAGATGATAATGCGTATGAAGGCCTACGACCCTCAAAAATGAACACTATGAAGGAAACAATAGACGAAGGCCGCAATGCCTCGTGGCGCGAGGCACTACGAGCTGCCATGCCGGCGAAAGAACGCACAGCCATCCCTCGCGCAGAGATGCCAATGCTCCCTGCCGACTATCGCATACACTCCAATGCCGAAGTAAATCAAGGTCTTAGTGCCGAGCAGGCCGTCCTTGAGGCTACCCGCTGCCTGGACTGTCCCAACCCTACATGTATGGAAGGATGCCCGGTATCGATACATATCCCCGATTTCATCAAAGAGATACAGCGTGGCCGCAACGACCTCGCCGCCCGCGTGCTGCGCACTACCAGCGCCCTACCAGCCGTCTGCGGACGTGTGTGTCCGCAGGAGAAGCAGTGCGAGAGCCGTTGCATATACCACAAGATGGGTAAGGCTCCTGTCGCCATAGGTTATCTGGAACGTTTCGCTGCCGATGCCGAACTCGCCGAACGCCGCATGCACGCGTCCGAAGAGACCGCATCCGACGCCCGGGCCGAAGGAGCCACTGCCAACGCAGCTCCCCGTAAGGGCATCAAGGTGGCAGTTGCGGGGTCGGGACCTGCGGGCTTGTCCTTCGCAGGTTCCATGGCTCAGATGGGCTATGACGTAGAGGTCTTCGAAGCTCTTCATGAAGTAGGTGGGGTGCTGAAATACGGCATCCCCGAATTTCGACTGCCGAACAGCATCGTAGACGCCGAGCTCGATGCTCTGCGTCTGGCAGGCGTACACTTCCACACCGACACTGTCATAGGCAAGACATTGAGCTACGACGATTTACGGAACGCAGGATTCCAGGGCATCTTCGTGGCTTCCGGTGCCGGTCTGCCCCGCTTCATGGGCATACCCGGAGAGAACTATTGCGGCGTGTTGAGCAGCAACGAGTACCTCACCCGCATCAACCTCATGGGTGCAGGACAGCCCGGTAGTGACACTCCCGCACCACTTGGCCGCACAGTAGCCGTCATCGGCGGCGGCAATACTGCAATGGACTCCGTCCGAACAGCACTGCGCATGGGAGCCGAGAAAGCCATGATAATATACCGCCGCAGCGAAGCCGAAATGCCCGCCCGAGTCGAAGAGATAGAGCATGCCAAACAAGAGGGCGTAGAGTTCGTCACCATGGCCAATCCCGTGGAATACCTCGCTGACGAGCGTGGCCGTGTGCGCGCCGTACGGGTGCAGCGCATGAAGGCCGGTGAACCCGACGCATCCGGTCGTCCACGTCCTGTGCCCATCGAGGGCGCCATCGACGAGATTGCCATAGACCTCGCCATCGTGAGTGTCGGCGTATCGCCAAATCCCTTGATACCGGACAACTTCGACGGTCTCGATGTAAGCTCACGCGGTACCATAATGGTGAACGACGACATGCAGTCTTCCATTCCCATGATATTTGCCGGCGGCGATATTGTCCGCGGCGGCGCTACAGTAATCCTCGCCATGGGTGATGGCCGTCATGCGGCGGCTGCCATGGACCGCTATCTATCAGGCAATGAATAAAACACTCCTCGTCGGTATCCTCCCCACCCTCATGCTGCTGACGGGTGCCTGCGGCAGCAAGTCAGGGCAAGAGAACTCCGACGCCAACACATGCGAATCTAAAGTATTGACAGTAAGCATAGAGCCTCAGCGTCAGATACTTGAACAGCTTGCAGGTCCTTCGTATACCGTCAAAACCATGCTGTCGCGGGGCAGTAACCCCGAGACCTTCGATCCCTCCACCGGCGACCGTCTGGCGGCAGACAAATCCGCTATCTATTTCGCCACCGGTGTGCTCCCCTTCGAGGAACGCCTTGAGTCGTCAATCAAAGCCGAATATGTGAACACCGGCGCGGGCATTAACTATATCTATGGTACCCACAGCCACCACCACGGCCATGACGGCATGCACAAAGGGCACGCAGACGACGGCCACGGCCACGAAAGTCACGAACATCACGACCACGAATGCAATCATGAAGGTCACGAAAGTCACGAGCACGACGGTGCGCCCGACCCTCATTACTGGAGCAGCGTAGACGGAGCACGTACTATCGCCCACAACATGGCGACAGCTCTCATCAAGCACACACCCGACAGCGCTGCAGTAATCAATGCGCGCCTCGACCGACTCATGTCACACTACGACAGCCTCTCCACTGAACTCGACAGCATACTGACGCCACTGCAGGGCACCACCTTTGCCGTGTGGCACCCGTCGCTGTCCTACTTCGCACGCGACTACGGTATGACGCAACTCAGCCTCGGCACTGAGGGCAAAGAATTGTCGGCCAAAATGCTTCGGGAAGCTATCGACAAAGCCCGTGCCGCAGGTGTGAAAGTGCTCTTCTTCCAGCAGGAATACGATTCGCGTCAGGCCGAACCGCTCAGCAATGGCATAGGCGCACGCCTTGTCACCATCAATCCCCTCGACTATGACTGGGAGGGTCAATTAAAACTCGTAGCTGATGAAATTGCCCGGCCATAGCGATCCATGTCTTTGCGCCGCATGTAGTCACCGCAGCGACCGCAAGCCCCTGCTATCGCTCTGTGGCGTAAACTTCAGCCGCCAGGGCCGCACCGTGCTCAGCGACGTCAATCTCACCGTTGACCACGGTGACTTCATAGCTATCACGGGCCCGAACGGCGGCGGCAAGACTACTCTCCTCCGCCTCATCCTCGGACTGCTCAAGCCCGACACGGGCCGGGTGGTACACTTCGATGCGCAGGGACGCGAACTGAGTTCGCCTCACAGCGACTTCCGCCCCGGCTATCTGCCGCAGAAGAATAGTGTGGACTCACACTTCCCCGTAAGCGTCCGACAAGTGGTAGCATCCGGATTTCTCGGCATCGACCGTGAAGCCGCAGCCAAAGAAGAACGCATCGACAAGGTGCTGGAGATGATAGAACTGCGCGAGCTCGCCGACAGGCCCATCGGCCGTCTGTCCGGCGGACAGCTACAACGAGCGCTTTTCGGCCGAGCCATCGTCAAAGAACCATCTGTACTCATTCTAGACGAACCGCTGAGCTACATCGATGCTCGTTTCGAGAAACACCTATACAGCATCGTCGCCGATATAGTGCGCGAATCTACAATACTGCTGGTGAGCCATCAGATGAGCGAAATTGCAGGCATGGCCAACCGTCACATCATCGTTGACCATACCCTGCGCGAGTGTACCCACACCCACCATTACATCCCCGGCGAGTGCTGATAAGGGATAGCTGAAGCGAACTACAAGGAGGGGAAGAGCGTTTTAATAGCAGAAAGTCCAATATCGGACGACTAACTGTTAAAACATTCTTCCTCTCTATGAAAGCACAAGTAACATTTCTGGATAATTCGGGTTTCATCGTCGACTGCCCGGACGTAGTGATGGTATTCGACTACTATCGCGACCCTGCACATGACCTTGTCAAACTCCTTCGCAAAGACACCGACAAACCGGTAGTATTCTTTGTGACCCACAATCACGCCGACCACTTCAACACAGACATTTTCAATCTCGCACAGGACCACAAGCGTCTCTATGTGCTGTCGAACGATATCCCTACCCGCGAGATTCATGACACGATGCCTATCGACTGGATGAGCGCCGGCGACACCATCGAAGACCTCCCCGGCGGCATCGCCAAGGTACAGGCCTATGGCAGCACCGATGCCGGTGTCAGCTATGTGGTGACTATGAGTGACGGTACCACCTTCTTCCATGCCGGTGACCTCAACAACTGGCACTGGGACGCCGAGAGCACTTCCCGAGAAGCGCACAAAGCTCAGGAGAAATTCACAGTGGAACTCGACCGCATCGCCGAGGCTCACCCATCGCTTGACGTTGCATTCTTCCCCGTAGACACCCGTCAGGGCGAAAATTGCAGTGCAGGCGCACGCCAGTTCCTCGACACTATTGCCGTGGGCGATTTCTTCCCTATGCACTTCAAGGGCAGTTACGAGACAGCCTGCGACTTCGATGCCTACAATCTGAACGCAGCTGTCAAGGCACGCACTACGATGCACTGCCTCCACAAACCAGGCGACACAGCCGAGGTGGACCAATAATGCCCTACCCGCAAGTGTAGTCGAATCAGCTCAATAATCCGTAATAATCTATTCACCTTCTAAATCCGCCATTATGCAACTCTCTCCACGTTCATACCGAAATATCAGCCGAAGGCAAGTCACCATTCAAAGTGCCCGGCAGAAGCGTCCTGCGTCTGACATCCTTGAATTCAAGACTGTCGACCCACGCGCTTTCCCGGTGCTCCGGCATTATCTCGGCATGAGCGGGTCGAGAAGTTGCGACTATACCCTCGGCGGTATTGCCATGTGGACGGGCTACTTCGACTATGAGTACTGCGTGGTACACGACACACTGTTCATCAAAGGTCTGAGCGAAGACGGCAGCGGTCTCACGGCCTTCGCCATCCCCTGCGGAGCCATGCCTCTGCGGGAGAGTGTGGCGTTGCTTAAGGACTACTGTCGGCATCGCGGCATACCTCTGATTTTCTCCGCCGTACCCCGCGACCGTCTCGACGACATGATGGAGCTGTCCCCTCGCGACTTGTGGGTGCTGCCTATATGGAGCGACTATATCTACTCGATAGAGGCACTCGCCACCCTCACAGGCAAGGCTTACAACAAGAAGCGCAACCATGTGAACCGCTTCATCGCTGACAATCCAGGCTGGCGCCTCGACCCTATCGACAGCACCAACGCAGCCGAAGCAATCGAGCTGATGAATCATCTGCACAACACCGCCGAGAAGGAGTGTCAGGAGATGGCCGACTATGAACTTGACCACTCGCGACGCGTCCTTGAGGCGTGGGACGACTTTGGATTCGTAGGCGGTATACTACGCGACGAGAGCGGGCGTGCCGTGGCTTTCACTGCTGGAGAAATCGTAGGTGACACACTGGTGCTGCACATAGAAAAAGCCGACCACGAGGTAGCCGGCGCCGGTGAAATGATCAACAAAGCTTTTGCGGAATACATGCATGGGCTACACCCGTCGCTTCGCTTCATCAACCGCGAGGACGACTCCGGCGATCCCGGTCTCCGCTATGCGAAGATGTCATATCACCCTGCCTTCCTGCTCGAGAAATTCAATCTTAGATATTGAACGCAGGAGTCACCTGCTGGGGCGGCTATGCGGTGTCAGTCTGCTTAGAGGGTGGACTCGAGAATGTCGGCTATGCGTTCGCAGGCGTGGCCGTCACCGTAAGGATTAGAGGCGTGCGCCATGGCGGCGTATGATTCCGGATTGTCGAGCAACTCGGTGAAATTCTTATAGATAACATCCTCGTCGGTACCGACGAGCTTGAGCGTCCCGGCAGCAATGCCTTCGGGGCGTTCTGTTGTATCGCGCATCACGAGCACCGGTTTGCCGAGGCTCGGAGCCTCTTCCTGGATACCGCCCGAATCGGTAAGAATCATGTAGCTGCGGGCGAGGAAATTGTGGAAGTCGAGCACGTCGAGCGGCTCGATGATATGCATGCGTTCCTCATCGCCAAACACAGCCGTTGCTGCTTCTCGCACAGCCGGATTCATGTGTATGGGATATATGGCCTTCACATCGGGGTGCTCGTCGAGGACACGGCGGATGGCGCGGAACATATTGTACATCGGTTCGCCGAGGTTCTCACGACGATGCGCCGTGATGAGAATCAGGCGGCTGTCGGCAGCCCAGTCCAGTTCGGGATGCGAATAAGTATTGCGGACGGTAGTCTTGAGGGCATCGATGGCAGTATTGCCTGTCACATGGATAGTCTCGGCTTTCTTGCCTTCATTGAGGAGGTTCTGCCTGGACATCTCCGTGGGGGCAAAGTTGAACTGACTCACAATACCTACTGCCTGGCGGTTGAACTCCTCGGGATAGGGCGAGTAAATATTGTATGTGCGCAGCCCGGCTTCCACATGTCCCACAGGAATCTGAAGATAGAAGCATGCGAGTGCTGTGACGAAAGTCGTAGACGTGTCACCATGAACGAGCACCACATCAGGGCGCACCTCTTCGAGTACATCCTTTATGCGTTCGAGGATATTGATAGTGACGTCGAAAAGAGTTTGCTTCTGCTTCATCACCGACAGATCATAGTCCGGCACGACATCAAAAGCGGCGAGCACCTGGTCGAGCATCTGACGATGCTGGCCGGTGACACACACTACAGTCTTGATTGATTCGCGACGTTTCAGCTCATTGACGAGCGGACACATCTTGATGGCTTCCGGACGGGTGCCGAAGACGAGCATTACAGTTTTCATAGTACCGTATATTCGGGTGTCGAACCTCAGAGCTTGTATGTGCCGGGCTCGTGATAGATGTTGCGTGTGTCGAGGACAATCTTGTCCTTGAGGCGGTCGAGATTCTCCTTCAGATGCGAGTGACCTACCATGAGCACCACCAGGTCTACATCATTGATGAAGCTGTCGAAATCGTGGTACTGATTGGGCACCATATCGGTGCTTATCAGAGGGTCGTAGACCTTAAGACCGGTGGCGAGGTGACGTTCCTGGCTCTCGAGGAGCTGGAGCGTGGGCGATTCGCGCACATCGTCGACATCTTCCTTGTATGTGAGGCCATAGAGACCCACGCGGGTGATGTCGGTAAGGCCGTTGGCCTTCATAATCTCGTAGATGCGGTTGAGGACGAAGTCCGGCATGCCGTCGTTGGTCTTCATGGATTCGTCGATAACCTTGGCCAGACTCGGATAGTCGCCTACGAGGAACCATGGATCAACCGATATGCAGTGTCCGCCTACACCTGGTCCGGGCTGGAGGATATTGACACGCGGATGCATATTGCAGATACGGATGATTTCGTAGACATCCATATTGTCGTGGCGGCAAATCTTGGCGAGCTCATTGGCGAAGGCTATGTTGACTGCCCGGAAGGTGTTCTCTACCACTTTCGTCATCTCGGCGGTGCGTATGTCGGTAAGTACAATATCTCCCTGGCAGAAAGAGGCGTAGAGCTTCTTGACAGCCTCGCCGACTTCCTTGCTGTCGGCACCGATAGTACGGTTGTTGTGGATGAGTTCGTACATCATATTGCCGGGGATGATACGTTCGGGCGCGTGCACGAGGTGTACGTCCTTGCCGATTTCGAATCCGGCCTCCTCGATGACGGGGCGGATGTGCTTGTCGATGGTGCCGGGCGACACGGTAGACTCAATCACAATGGTAGCACCTTTGCGGCACACCTTGAGGACATCCTTGACGGCGGCTATCACATAGCAGGGATCTACCTTTTTTGAGAATTTGTCGTAAGGCGTCGGCACGGAGATGATATAAGTATCGGTGACCTGATACTTATCGGAGAATTTTATGCCCGCATCCAGTGACTTCCGGAAGAGTTCTTCAAGACCATCTTCCTTGAAGGTCGTCTTGCCTTGGCGCAGTGTATCTACGAGGGATGTATTATAATCTGTGCCAACGACTTCAACGCCGTGAGCACTGAGCATGAGAGCTGTAGGGAGGCCGATATAGCCAAGGCCGATTACGTTTACCATAAGAACTGATAAGGTTGATTTAAGTCATCGGAAGAAAACTTCTCCATAGAAAGAAACGAAATCGAAGGCTAAATATTATATATTGAGCCGCAGGATTGAAAATTCTTGAAGTTTCCCTCTGCAAAAATACGGATAAAATTCCATATACATAGCTGTATCCCCATTTTTTTGTCCCGACCTCATCAAGTTTCCGTAATAAGACCCGTTCCGCAATATCTGTTAACGCCGGTCCACAAGATCAGTTAACAGGGGACTAAGGCGGAGGGTAGTGCCGAGTACACATAAGGTCACCCCTGCCGCAGAAGGTCTGAGGCAGGGGTGACAAGTGTAGCCTTAAGTCCGGAAATCAGTTGAGGGTACCGGCGTTGGCCTTGTTAATCATATCCTGGTTGGCTGTTATGTAAATCTCCACACGGCGGTTCTGAGCTCGTCCGGCAGCGGTGTCATTGGATGCCACATAGTCGGCCATAGGAATGCCCTGTGCGGTAAGGCGTGTAGGCGACACGCCGGCATTGACGAGGTAGCTGAGGACAGCGTCGGCGCGCTCGCCGGAGAGTTTCTGATTCACTTCGAACGAGCCTGTGTTGTCAGTAAAACCGTAAATCTGGACGTTGGTGTCGGGGTTCTGCTTGAGCGATACGGCGAAGCGTGCGAGGTCGGCCTGCGCCTGCGGATTGAGAGTGTATTTTCCTGTGGGGAAGAGGATACCGCCGTCGAAAGTGACTTTGATAGCCTGAAGACCATTAGCGTCCGTAGTCTGCTCGACTTGAGCCTGCTTACCGAGTTCCTCCTGGAGCTGTTTCTGCTGCTTGTCCATCTTCTTGCCGATGAGCGCGCCGGCACCTGCACCTACGGCAGCGCCGATAGCCGAACCGATACCGGCACCTTTCCCGCCGCCTATGAGAGCGCCGAGGCCGGCACCGACAGCAGCACCGCCACCACCGCCGATAAGAGCGCCTTTGCCAGTATTTGTAAACGAAGAGCAGCCAGTCTCGGCCACGAGCATGCCGCCGGCAAGGACAGCGATCACTAATGTCTTGAAGAGT
>CAMWKV010000043.1 GCA_947174915.1 uncultured Porphyromonadaceae bacterium
TGCTTACCTTCGGGGTCTTCCCATTTGAAGAGCTTAATAGCAGCATCTTTCTCGATGGGACGAGTAAGATCCCACTCTGCACCGTCGACAGAGGCAGCAAGCACCTCGCGGGCAAGGCGGGGAGATATGGATTGAGCAATCTGAAGGGGCGTTACGCCGGCTTCAAATTCCTTCACACTATTGTCAGGAAATGTAATTTTTATCATACTATTGACATTAACAAGAGCTGACACCGACACATTCCGGCCTCAGCATGGGCTAAAATCGCCGCAAAGATACTCATTTTTTCGCATATAACAATAACTTACGCCCAACAATTTTCGTCATTTATGCAAAAAATCTCGCGCCCGGATGCCTATCGGATTTTGAAATTGTCCGGGACGGAGGTGGGCGACCATCCGAGGTCGGCTTTAGCACGGGCGTTACTGAAAGTAAGCGTGGCTGTCAGTTTCTTGAGTTTGAATGTATTGAAGGGCGATCGATGCCCGAGCAAATCACCAATACGAGCCAAGACTGCTGCTACAGCATAGGGGACAGCCACGATACGCCGGCCCCCGAGTTGACGCGCTATGGTCTCCTCAATAGAAGCCACAGTAGGCTGTGTATCATCACTTACATTATATATACCGCCTCTATCTGCGAGCATGGCAATGAGTAGCACCAGATCCTGCACCATAAGCATGCTCTTGCGCGCTTTGCTGCCGCCGATACGAAGGTAACGTCCGGTACGGATGCCGGCTATCATGGCACCGAGGTTGCCGGGAGGATTGGGCCCGGCTATAAGGGGTGCCCGTATGATGCTGAGGATAACACCATGAGCCTTGCACCAGTCGGTGAGATAGCGTTCGGCGGCAATCTTGCTGAGGGCATACGGGGATGAGCCATTAAGCGGCCAAGACTCGTCTATATCCTCGCCACTATCGCAACCGTAGACAGCTACTGTAGAGAGATATATGAATGAGCGTGGCACTCCAACGGCTTCGAGTGCACTGCATAAATTCTTAGTACCCTGAAAATTGACATCAAAATACTCCTGCTGCTCCACCGGGGTGTACGGGTATGTGTGAGCTTTACCGGCTGCATGAAAAACGATATCATAATGCTCCGGCAGACGTGGTACATCAGTTGTCAAGTCGGCTCGGACATCATTCTCCGCGGCTCGTCCGCAGAGAGTCACATCATACAATCGGCGCAGCTCGCCTACTATATGCGACCCAATGAAGCCGGAGCCTCCGGTGACGAGCATCTTCTCTTTCATCTGTGTATTATTCTTTCGTACCATCGGACCAGCGGGCACGATGTCGCTGAGTCATGACATCCTCTGCGGGGTTGGAACACGGATGCCAGAAGGTCATATCCTTAATAGCATCGGGGCGGAACTGCTGGCGAACAAAGTTGCCCGGATAGTCGTGGGCATATTTGTAATTCTTGCCATACGACAATTCTTTCATAAGCGCCGTAGGAGCATTGCGAAGATGCAGAGGCACCGGGAGGTCGCCGCTGCGTGATACTTCGGCGAGAGCTGCATCGATTGCCAGATATGCCGAGTTGCTCTTGGGCGACTGTGCCAGGTAGATGGCGCACTCCGACAGCGGAATACGTCCTTCGGGCATACCAATCTTCTGAATAACCGAGAAGGTGGTATCGGCGATGAGCATTGCGTTCGGGTTGGCAAGACCTATATCTTCGGATGCAAGAATTACCATGCGGCGGGCAATAAATTCAGGGTCCTCACCTCCGGCTATCATGCGTGCCAGCCAGTAGACGGCGGCATCAGGGTCACTCCCTCGGATACTCTTGATGAAGGCGGATATGATGTCATAGTGCATCTCGCCGTTGCGGTCGTAGGCTCGCGGATTCTGCTGCAAACGTTCGGACACGGTGCGGTCATTGATAACGAGCGCCTGCCCGTGTGGAGTAGACTGATGCAACAAGTCGAGGATATTGAGCAACTTTCGCGCATCGCCGCCGCTATAGCGGAACAAGGCAGCCTTCTCCTCCACTCTCACCTCCTGATTCTTCAGGAGCTCGTCGCCGGTAAGCGCACGATTAAGCAGGACATCAAGTTCTGATTCGTTGAGCGGCTGCAGAGTGTAGACCTGGGCTCGCGAGAGCAACGGACGTATCACCTCGAAGGACGGGTTCTCAGTGGTGGCGCCTATGAGGGTGATTGTACCGTTCTCTACAGCACCAAGCAGACTATCCTGCTGCGACTTGCTGAAGCGATGGATTTCATCTATAAAAAGTATCGGGCGCCCCTTGGCGAACATGCCCTGCGATTCTATACGGGCGCGATCTATGACTTCACGAACCTCCTTGACTCCTGATGTAACAGCCGATAGAGTGTAGAAACTACTCTCGGTACTGTTGGCTATTATTTTTGCAAGTGTGGTCTTACCTACTCCGGGAGGTCCCCAGAGGATGAAGGATGCCACATTGCCGGATTCTATCATGCGACGTATAATACCTCCGGGACCAACAAGATGTTGCTGGCCTATATAGTCGTCGAGGGAGGTCGGACGTAGTCGTTCTGCGAGCGGAGCTACACTCATAAGAGGGAGATTTAAGTGAGGAGACCCGGGGCACCGATGCTATGCATCGATGCTCCGGGCTGAAAGGTACTCTATTTAGTATAGCAGTCTATTACTGAGCGGAATTCTGAAGCTCGTTGATAGCGTTGTAGTTGTCAACGGCCAGTTTGTAATTGTCATTATCCTTGATGCCCTTGTAGTACTGCTGCATGAAGGCATAAGCGTTCTTGTAGAGGTTCAGCTGGTTGGAGGGGTTCTTGGGATCTTTATTGGCCGGATCCTGATCAAGAAGTTCTACCATCTTGGTGAGAGCCGCTACAGAAGCCTCGTTGGGCTGCTTGTTGTTGCCGGCAATCTCAAGAAAGGCAAGACGCTGGAAGAACTGGGGGATAGGCTTGATGTTGGGGTTCTCGATGAGCTTGTTGATGTAGACGATACCGCGCTGCGAGAGTTCGCGAGCCTGAATGGTATCTGTCGACGAACCGGCAGCCTGGAGATAGCGGGTAGCCATACCGTAGAAATCGTCGGGGGAGGGGTTGGCCTGAGTCTCAAGGTAAGCGGCGTATGCATCAGCCGACTTGGCGTAGTCCTTGTTCTTGTTGTAGATTGAGCTGAGGTTCTTCAGAAGGTCGGTATTCTCGGGGAAGAGCTTAACTGCTGTCTCGTACTGAACCACAGCAAGGCTGTCCTGGCCGTTGCCGCTGAGAGCGTCGGCATAGGTTACATAGTCGTTGGCGTTGAATTCCTTCTGGTCATGGCTTGCGAAGAACTTCTGAGCGGAAGCAATAGCTTCGGGGTACTTCTGCATAGCGGTCTGGGTGAGGAATTTCACACGCTGAGTCTGGAAGTTGGTGGGATCAGTTGCGAGAATCTCGTCAGAAACCGAGATAGCTTCGGGATACTTTTCGGCCCAGTAGAGGAGCACGGCGTAGCGAGCCTTGTCTTCGGTGAAGTGGTTGGGGTTCTTGATATATTCGCCGTAGAGCTCGGAAGCTTTCTTCCAGTGGTTGGCCTTGAAGTATTTCTCGGCAAGTTCACGCTGAGCGAGGGCACTGTTGGGATGCTGGTTGACGAGCTCCTGGAGCTTTTCGATAGCGAAGTCGGGGTTCACATTAAAGTATGCGTTGGCGAACTTCACATAGCCTTCGGAGTTTGAAGGGTCGTTAGTAATAGCGTTCTCGTACTTGGCAGCTGCGTTGCCGTAGTCAGCCTTGTCCATGCTCATATCACCTTCGAGCACATAGATGTTGGCGTCTTTGCTCTTGGAATCCTTGCGAGCTTTGAGAAGGTACTTTTCGATATCCTTCTGATAGGCTACGGGGTCAGCGTTATAGTAAGCGCGAGCGATAGCCACTGTGATTTCCACATTCTTCTTGGCAAGTTTCTGAGCTTCACCGAAGTAGTCGGAAGCAGACTTGGCATTGCCGTTGAGGAGGTCGAGCGCGCCGAGACCTACATAGTTGTAGGGGTTGCTCTGGTCGGCAGCAAGACCCTTGTCGAAGTAGTCCTTTGCCTGAGCTTTCTCGCCCTTGGCAAGAGCTACCTGACCAAGATAATAGTTGGCCAGAGACTTATCGGTCGATGCATCATTGAGGGTGCGTTCGAGGATAGTTCTTGCATTAGCATACTGGCCGGCCTTGTAGTATTCGATACCGTCCTTGAAGCCCTGAGTCTGAGCCGAGGCCAGGAGGCCGCCGGCAAGAAGCAGGGATAAGAAAAGCTTAATTCTCATAATTACTTATAATCGTTTGTTTTATATTACTTTTTCCATTGCATGACGCACTGTCATTCAGGCAGTTCTACCTGGATGGTGCGCACAGTCGCGGGCAGGATGCCCGTCTTCATTATTATCTTCTGCCCTATGGGGCCTGTGACGAAGGAGTAGAATCCGCCGGCAACATTGCTCGTAGAGGCAGTAGTAATCATATATATCTGGCGGAAGAGGGGATATGATCCGTCGAAGATGTATTGCTGATAAGGTTTGTAAGCACGAGCTTCGCCGGGGCGATATACCTTGAGCACCTTGACACGCTGTGTCAGAGTAGCCCCCTGCACGGGGTCGTCACTGAGAATACTCTTGGCAAGGTCCTCCTTGCTGATGTCAGCACTGTCCATATCAGAGGTAATCCAGCTCACGCCAAGGACACCGATTGCATCGGGATCTTTCTCAACGGCTTCAAACACACCGGCGATAGACCCGGCAGCGAATACCGTCTCGCCGAGGGGACGTCCCTGGAGCAGCGAGTCGCTGAGATATGTGGCCATACTGGAGCCGGAACGGTCTATGACCACCTTAATTTTACCGCGTTCTGAGGGCTGTATCTGATCCCAGTTCGTTGTCTCGCCGCCTACGATGTCACCGAGCTCATCGACGGTGAGCTTCTCTACATTGTTGGCGGGATTGACGATGAAAGCGACAGCATCAACAGCAATCTTTGACGAGCGGACGTTGACATTCGCGCCGCGCTGGTTCTTATAGCGGGCTTTGAGAGCGCTACGCTCCTCGGGGGTAATGTCACGGCAAGCAACGATGCTGCGTGTATTCATACTGAACAGAGAGTCGAAAGCCTCGGCTTGTGTACCGTAGCGCACAAGGATATGCGCATCCGGATACTGGTATTCGAACACATCGACTTCCTGCTGGAAGATATTCTCGAAACTATTATCGCACACCATGGTAGTAGTGCCGGAAGTGGAGGAATGAGAATCCTTCTCGTACTTCAGACACGACGAAAGCGTCAGTACTCCGAAAGCACAGACGCCTACGAGGGTTCTATTTAAGAGTCCGTTGACAGTCATAGTCTTATCTATATTTTCAGTCGATACCTGACACCTGACGATAAGCACGCCAGATACCATAAATAACCAGAACGATGCCAACTACATAGCGTGTCCAAGCCCAGTCGCCATCCCATCCGAAGAAATTGATGAGAAGGAGGACACCCATGCCAACATATACAATAACCATGATTGCACCGAAGATGGCGCGCATGATCTTATTGGACTTGCCGTCGGCGATAGCGTCGCGGCTGCTTTTGCGTTCGGGATAGTGTTCGTTTTCCATAATTCTTTGCCTTTTAAGTTGATATGTCAATATATTTCGGAGACCCGCCTTGTCGCTTCAATCTCCTATACATTGACAACACTTCGGAGGCAATAAGGTTCGACCGAGTGTATTAGACAGTACGAATATTGGCGTAAAGTTAGTGATTTTTACTCAAACTTCAACTGCCGCAGCTCGAAATATTAACTAAAGTGTGTTAAATTCGGCTCTACAATCATGCAAAATGCACAGACTGAGGCTCTGCGCGAAGGCCACGTAACCAGTCGGATGCCGCCATAGGACGTTTGCCGGCAGGCTGTACGGTGAGCAATGCCACTGCGCCGTCGCCGGTACCGACAAGCACTTTCTTGCCTTCGAAAGCTACTTCACCGACGGCGAGAGATGCCGCTGTGTCTGCGTCAAGACGTGCCGTCTCAAGAATCTTAACCGTGCCCTGCTCTTCGGTGCCGAAATATAGCATAGTCCAAGCTGCCGGATAAGGTGCCAAGCCGCGCACATGATTGTGAACGTCAGCACCCGGGCGTGTCCAATCTACACGACAGTCATCTTTGAATATCTTTGGTGCGGGTGTAGGTTCCACACCTTGGAGCAACGATTCCTGGGGAATAGGCTTCAAATCGCCGGCGGCAATGTGGCGTACCGTGTCTAGAGTTAGCTCGGCACCGAGTGTCATCAGTCTGTCGTGTACCGAACCGGCATTCTCATCAGGCCCCACTTCAATGCTTTCCTGCTGAAGAATGTCACCGGTATCTATCTCATGCTTGAGCATGAACGTTGTTACTCCCGTGCGGTCGTCGCCGTTCATCACAGCGCGATTGATGGGAGCAGCTCCACGATATAGGGGCAGCAAGGATGCGTGAAGATTGAATGTGCCGAGCGGCGGCATAGTCCATACCACCTCAGGCAACATGCGGAAGGCAATCACGATGAATAGATCGGCATTAAGCGCTCTGAGGGCTGCCACAAACTCCTCGTCTTTGAGTCGCTCGGGCTGAAGCACGGGCAGTCCGGCTACTACAGCATACTGTTTGACAGCACTTTGTTGCAGGTGTTTGCCGCGTCCGGCTGGTTTATCCGGCATCGTCACGACAGCCACCACATTGAAGTGCGCCTTGACGAGAGCGTCGAGACTTGCGACTGCAAAATCGGGTGTACCGAAGAATACTATTTTAAGGTCGGATGATTTCATATTCAACAGTATGATATGGATTACTTGCCCTCAGCTATCTCTTCAAGCGCATGCCAGAGATTATCGTCGGGCACGGGGGCGGTGACGTCTATCTCCTTACCGCTCACGGGGTGAACGAAACGGATGCGACGCGCATGGAGTGATATACTGCCGTCGGGATTACTGCGTTTGTCGCCGTATTTCAAGTCTCCTTTCACGGGGCAGCCTATCGAAGAAAGTTGCACGCGAATCTGGTGCTTGCGGCCTGTCATAAGATTGACTTCAAGGAGATTGAATCTGTCACCCTGAGCAATAAGGCGGTAGGCAAGACGAGCTTCCTTGGCGCCATCGGAAGGAGTCAGAGAAGCGTATGATTTGTTGTTGCGTTCGACTGATTTAATCCAATGCGTGAGCGTGGCGCTTGGTTCGGCGGGCATTCCGCGGGTGATGGCCCAGTAGGTCTTGTGGACATCGCCGGCGGCAAACATCGCATTGAGGCGAGAGAGAGCCTTGGATGTCTTGGCAAACACTACCACTCCGCTGACCGGACGGTCAAGACGGTGTACAACTCCGAGGAACACATTGCCGGGCTTGCCGTCGCGCTCCTTAATATACTGCTTAACAGTCTCGCTAAGAGGGGTATCGCCGGTCTTGTCGCCCTGTACGATTTCTCCCGATGCCTTGGAGACTATAATGATGTGATTATCTTCGTAGAGTACCTGCATTGTTGCAATTTTGCGCAAAGATAGTCATTTTTCAGCAAATACTGTTAATCTCGCATAATAGCATCACCGGAGGTCGGAAATGCACATCCGCTGTAATGTTATTGTTTGTTAAGACAAACTTGTTTTCAATCATGTAATTAATGAATTTTCACTAAAAAGACCTAACTTTGCCACATATTAGCCAACTAAAAACACGAAAACCATGAAATTAAAGCTCAAAAAGGGCTTGAAGCTCAACATAGCGGGCTCCGTGGCACCGGATGCGAAGATAGAAGATGTCGCCGTTACATCTGTCGCCATCTGTCCGGAAGATTATCCCGGATTTGTCCCCAAAGTGTGCGTGCATGAAGGCGACAGTGTTAGTATCGGCACAGCACTATTATTCGATAAAGTACATACAGACATCAAGTTAGTATCGCCCATCGCCGGCACGGTGCGTGCGGTCGTTCGCGGTGAGCGTCGCAAGATTCTCCGCATTGAGATTGCCGCCGGGCCGAAAGAAGCGACAAATCCTTCGCCGATGAAGGTAAACGATGGTACTGCTGCACGACGCCTGCTCGCCGAGAACGGCTTCCTCGCTCTCATGCGCCAGCGTCCCTACGACATCGTACCGTCGCCCGAAGGTGAGGTGCGCAATATCTTCGTCACAGCCATCGACACGGCACCCCTTGCTGCATCGGCATCAATGGTTCAGCCGTTCTTCGACAAAGCCGACTACGAGGCTGCCGTAAACATCCTCAACATGGTCACCTCGGGCAAGGTGTATATCTCGCACCCCGCCGGGTGGCAACTCGGTGACATCAAGGGCGCCGAAATGGTGGAAGTGTCCGGCCCGCATCCAGCAGGCAATGCAGGTGTACAAGCCGCCAACATATCCCCCGTCAACAAAGGCGAGATAATATGGACCCTCGACCTCCCTACCCTCGGACGCATCGGCAAATATGTACGCACCGGTGAGTGGGAATGGCGCACCGTAGTCACTATCGCCGGTCCGGAAGTGAACACCCCGGGTCTCTCCGCCACCCTTGTAGGCGCTCCGGTAGAGAATCTGCTGGCATCACACATGAAGCCTGCTTCGCATCACCGACGTATCATCAGCGGCAACGTCCTCACAGGCACAGCCATCGGAAACGACGGCTACCTCCGCTACCCCTACCGCCAGATTACCGTTATAGCCGAGGGTGATGACCGCGACGAATTCATGGGCTGGGCCTCTCTCTCGCCTGACAAGATGAGCGAGAGCGCCAGCTTCCCCGGACACTTCAGAAAAGCGCCTTTCGTGCCCGATGCACGCCTCAATGGTGGTCGTCGCGCTATGATTATGAGCGGCCAGTACGAACAGTACATTCCCATGGATATCCTGCCGGAATATCTGCTCAAAGCCATCCATGCTCGCGACATCGAAGCCATGGAACGCCTCGGCATATATGAGGTGGCACCGGAAGACTTCGCCGCCGCCGAGTATGCCGACACCTCCAAAATACCTCTCCAGTCAATTGTCCGCGAAGGACTCGACTATATCCGCAAAGAACTTGAATAAGAATATCTAAAACTTCAGCAAGTGTCACGATTAAGGAATTACCTTGACAAGGTCAAGCCCAACTTCGAGCCCGGAGGGAAGTATCACGCTTTCCACTCCGTGTTCGACGGCTTCGAGACCTTCCTCTATACTCCCCGCACCACCTCGGCGCCCGGCAGTGTACATATCCACGACAGCATTGACGCCAAGCGTACAATGATTATCGTAGTGCTGTCTCTCCTCCCCTGTTTCCTCTTCGGTATGTATAATACCGGCTATCAGCACTGGCTCGCACTGGGCGAGACCGTGATGCCCTTCTGGGATTTGGTGCTCTACGGCTTCCTCACGATTCTTCCCCGCGTAGTGGTGGCGTATGTGGTAGGCCTTGGTATCGAATTCGCTTTCGCGCAGTGGCGTCGCGAAGAAATCCAGGAAGGTTTTCTCGTCACGGGTATTATTGTCACTATGATATGCCCTGCCGAGATACCACTGTGGATGCTCGCTGTGGCAGTGGCATTCGCTGTAGTCTTCGCCAAGGAAGTCTTTGGCGGCACAGGCTACAATGTGGTGAACATCGCCCTTATCGCGCGCGCGTTCCTATTTTTTGCTTACCCAGCGCAGATGTCAGGTGATAAAGTCTATGTGGCCACAGGCGCACCTTTCGGCTTCGGGACTCCCCTCCCCGATACCTTCACCGGCGCTACTCCATTAGGTCAGATTGCAACTCAGAACGGTCCTGACATCGTCCTCACAGGTATCAACGGACAGGTGATTGACGCATGGCAAGCCTTCGTCGGCCTCATACCCGGTTCCTTCGGCGAGACCTCCACACTCTGCATCCTTATAGGTGCCGTACTGCTGCTCGCTACAGGCATCGCGTCGTGGCGCATCATGCTGTCGGTAGTCGTCGGCGGCCTCGTGACTGGCCTGATTGCCAATGCTTTCACATCGCCGCTCTACCCGGCTTCGTTCATTCCCGCCGGCGAGCAGCTGCTCCTTGGCGGCTTCGCTTTCGCTGCAGTCTTCATGGCCACCGACCCGGTGACAGCCGCCCGGACAACAACCGGCAAATACATCTACGGCTTCCTCATCGGCGCCATCGCCATCATCATCCGCACGTACAACACCGGTTATCCTGAAGGTGCCATGCTTGCAGTCCTCCTGATGAACTGCTTCGCACCTCTCATCGACCACTGCGTAGTACAGGCCAATATCAACCGTCGCCTCAAACGCGCCAAAACTTCACGCGCATGAACAAGCAGAGCAATACATATACGATGATCTATATCATCGTACTCGTAGTGATAGTAGGTACGGCTCTCGCCCTCACCTCTATCTCCCTCCGCGACCGCCAGCAGGCCAATGCCGACGCCGACAAGATGCGACAGATTCTCGCCAGCGTCAACATCTTCCCGGAGAAGGACATCATAGACACATATAATAAGTATATTACAACAGACTTCATCGTGGACGAAGAGGGCCGGCGCACCGATGCCGACGCCTTCGCTATTGATGTAGCCCGCGAAAGCAAGCTCCCGGCCGTAGAGCGCGAATTACCCGTGTATCAGTGCACTCTCGCCGACGGCAATGTCAAGTACATCATGCCTATGTACGGTGCAGGTCTGTGGGGCCCGATCTGGGGATATATCTCCGTTGATAGCGACGGTAGTACAGTGTACGGTGCATACTTCGCCCACCAGGGAGAGACTCCCGGCCTCGGCGCCGAGATTGAGAAACCGACATTTTCCGGTCAGTTCGCCGGCAAACGTCTGGTTATCAACGGCCACTTCGCTCCTATTTCCGTCATCAAATCCGGCATGAATCCTCCCGATGGAGCCGACTACGTTGACGGCGTATCCGGCGGCACTATCACAAGCAAGGGCGTCGGAGCTATGATAGACAACTGTCTCGCCCCCTACGCCGCCTTCCTCGACAGTCTCAACAGTACTAATGATTAACACTTGCGACAATGGCAAATAAATCTGTTTTCTTCAATCCGTTGTCGAAAGACAACCCCGTGCTGGTGCAGATTCTCGGTATCTGCTCAGTACTGGCCGTGACTGCAAAACTTGAGCCGGCTCTTGTGATGGGTCTGTCAGTAATCGCCGTGCTCGCCTTCAGCAACGTCATTATTTCACTGATTCGCAACACTATCCCCACAAATATCCGCATCATCGTACAGCTCGTGGTAGTAGCCGGACTTGTGGTGACTGTATCGCAGCTCCTCGAAGCATATGCCTACGATGTGAGCAAGCAACTGTCAGTGTTCATCGGCCTCATCATCACCAACTGTATCCTCATGGGTCGCCTCGAAGCCTTCGCTATGGCGAACCGCCCCTGGCCGTCGTTCCTCGACGGTGTTGGTAACGGCCTCGGCTACACCATCATCCTCGTCATCGTTGCCTTCTTCCGCGAACTTCTCGGCTCAGGCACACTCTTCGGCTACCAGGTAGTACCGCAGTGCTTCTACGAGGCCGGATATGTCAACAACGGTCTGATGATTCTCCCGCCGATGGCACTCATCACCGTGGCCTGTATCATCTGGGTACACCGCAGCCTCAACAAGGACCTCCAAGACAAATAAGAAGATCATAACCGATAACTAACGCACACTATGGACAATCTGAATCTATTCATACGGTCGATATTCGTCGACAATATGATCTTCGCATACTTCCTGGGCATGTGTTCGTTCATTGCCGTGAGCAAGAACGTGAAGACGGCCTTCGGTCTCGGTATTGCCGTAACCTTCATGCTCACCATCACGCTGCCCATCAACTATCTGCTGAACACTTACGTCCTCAGTCCCGGAGCCCTCACATGGCTCGGCCCCGAGTACGCAGATGTTGATCTCAGTTTCCTCTCGCTCATCGTTTTCATCGCTGTGATTGCCTCCATGACTCAGCTGGTGGAGATGGTGGTAGAGAAATACGCTCCGGCGCTCTACTCGCAATTGGGTATCTTCCTGCCTCTTATCGCTGTGAACTGCGCCATCCTCGGCGGTTCGCTCTTCATGCAGCAGCGCGACTTCACCTCCGTTGGTACCGCTCTCTGCGCAGGCGCCGGATGGGGTATCGGTTGGCTACTCGCCATCACTGCCGTTGCAGCTATCCGCGAACGTGTGGCTCAGTACTCCAACGTGCCAGCACCTCTCCGTGGGGTAGGTATCACTTTCATCATCACCGCACTTATGGGAATCGCTTTCATGAGCTTCCTCGGTATCAAACTCTGATGTCATGAACACTACACTATGTATGCTTAGCGCCAACGGAACCCTAACACTCATTGCAGGTGTGGGATTCTTCCTTGCCGCTACAATAATACTTGTCATCATCCTGCTCATCGCCAAGCGCTATCTGGTGCAGAGCGGTCCCGTCAAGATTACCATCAATAACGACGAAACAATCACTGCCTCGGCTGGTAAATCGCTACTAAGCACGATGGCCGACAACAACATCTTCCTCCCCTCCGCTTGCGGCGGCAAAGGCAGTTGCGGTCAGTGCCGAGTGCAAGTGCCCGTCGGCGGTGGCGACCCGCTGCCCACCGAAGCCGTTCACTTCACCCGCCGCGAGATGCAGGAACACTGGCGTCTGGCATGCCAGTGCAAGGTGAAGAGCGACATGGACATCACCGTACCGGCGTCGGCGCTCAACGTCAAGGAATGGGAGTGCGAAGTGGTGTCGAACCGCAACGTAGCCACCTTCATCAAGGAATTTATAGTTGCACTCCCCGCTGGCGAACACATGGACTTTATCCCCGGCAGCTATGCTCAGATAAAGATTCCACCCTTCGATATGGACTACGCCAAGGACATCGACCGCGACATGATAGGACCCGAATACCTGCCGGCATGGGAGAAATTCGGCCTCTTCGACCTCAAGTGCCACAACTCTGAGACTACCGTCCGCGCATACTCGATGGCAAACTATCCTGCTGAAGGCGACCGCTTCATGCTCACAGTCCGCATCGCCACTCCCCCCATGAAACCGAAACCTCAGACAGGCTTCATGGACGTTCCGCCCGGCATCGCTTCGAGCTACATTTTCTCTCTCAAGCCCGGCGACAAAGTGATAATGAGCGGCCCCTATGGTGATTTCCACCCCATTTTCGACAGCAACAACGAGATGATGTGGATTGGTGGCGGTGCCGGCATGGCTCCCCTCCGCGCGCAGATCATGCACATGACCAAAACGCTCAAGACCACCAACCGCAAGATGAACTTCTTCTACGGCGCCCGCGCCCTCAACGAAGTATTCTATCTCGACGACTTCCTGCAACTCGAAAAAGAATTCCCGAACTTCAAGTTCCATCTTGCCCTTGACCGACCCGACCCCGCAGCAGATGCAGCAGGCGTCAAGTACACCCCCGGCTTCGTACACCAGGTGATATATGACACCTACCTCAAAGACCACGACAGCCCGGAAGACATCGAGTACTACATGTGCGGTCCCGGCCCGATGAGCAACGCTGTCAACGGAATGCTTGACAAGCTCGGCGTTGAACCCGAAAATATCCACTATGACAACTTCGGCGGCTAACATCCCGACAGACAGCATACTGCACCCACAGAAATCCCCAAAAGAAAGCAACGTCACTCAAAAAAGGTGAAAAATCACGCACGGTCTTTGATTTTTGCCTCAAAGTTCGTAACTTTGTAGCAACCGACAGCGTTGTCCTGTCAGTGACATTCTTCAATTGCGTAAAAACTAACAACACAAATAATCATCAATACGAATGAAAAGAGTTTATACATTCGGTGACGGCAAAGCAGAAGGCAATGCAGAAATGCGCAACCTTCTCGGTGGCAAAGGCGCCAACCTCGCCGAAATGAACCTCCTCGGTATGCCGGTACCTCCCGGCTTCACTATCACTACCGAAGTCTGCAACGAGTACACCCAGTACGGTCGTGACGAAGTAGTGAAGCGCATCCAGAAAGACGTAGAGAACGCTATCGCCCATGTAGAAACACTCACCGGCAAGAAGTTCAATGACCCCGCTAATCCCCTCCTCGTTTCCGTTCGCTCCGGCGCTCGCGCCTCCATGCCCGGTATGATGGACACCGTCCTCAACCTCGGTATGAACGACGCCACCGTAGCTTCGCTGGCAGAGAAGAGCGGCAATCCCCGTTTCGCTTGGGACTCCTACCGTCGCTTCGTTCAGATGTACGGCGACGTTGTCCTCGGCATGAAGCCCAAGAACAAGACCGATATCGATCCTTTTGAGGAAATCATGGACAAGGTGAAAGAAGAAAAGGGCTACAAGCTCGACACCGAACTCCAGGTTGAAGACCTCCAGAACCTCGTGAAGCTCTTCAAGGCAGCCGTTAAGGAATACACCGGCAAGGACTTCCCCGACAACGCTTGGGAACAGCTCTGGGGCGGCATCTGCGCCGTATTCGACAGCTGGATGAACGAGCGCGCCATCATCTACCGCCGCATGAACCAGATCCCCGAAGAATGGGGTACCGCCGTTAACGTACAGGCTATGGTATACGGCAACATGGGCAACAACTCCGCTACCGGCGTGGCATTCAGCCGCGACGCCGCTACAGGCGAAGATATCTTCAACGGTGAATACCTCATCAACGCTCAGGGCGAAGACGTCGTTGCCGGCATCCGTACTCCTCAGCAGATCACCCTCGAAGGCTCCCGCCGCTGGGCAGCTCTCCAGGGCATCAGCGAAGAAGAACGCGCAGCCAAATATCCCTCGCTCGAAGAGAGCATGCCCGTTTGCGCTCAGGAACTCTTCGCTATCGCCGACCGCCTCGAGAAGTACTACCGCGACATGCAGGATATGGAATTCACCATCCAGGACGGCAAGCTCTGGATGCTCCAGACCCGTAACGGCAAGCGCACCGGCGCTGCTATGGTGAAAATCGCCATGGACCTCCTCCGCGCAGGCGAAATCGACGAAAAGACCGTCCTCAAGCGCATGGAGCCCCAGAAGCTCGACGAACTCCTCCACCCCGTATTCTCCAAGGAAGCCCTCAAGCGCGCTACCGTAGTTGCCAAGGGTCTCCCCGCATCCCCCGGCGCTGCTTCCGGCCAGATTGTATTCTCCGCAGAAGAAGCTGAGGCATGGGCCGATAAGAAAAAGAAAGTCGTACTTGTACGTATTGAGACCTCTCCCGAAGACCTCCGCGGTATGGCAGTTGCACAGGGCATCCTCACCATGCGCGGCGGTATGACCAGCCACGCTGCAGTAGTTGCCCGCGGTATGGGTAAATGCTGCGTATCCGGTGCCGGTGAAATCAAAATCGACTACGTTGCCAAGACCGTAGAAATGGGTGGCAAGACCTTCAAAGAAGGCGACTGGATCTCACTCAACGGTTCTACCGGCGAAGTATACGAAAACCAGGTACCCACCACCGAACCCGCACTCGACGGCGACTTCGCAGCCATCATGAACCTCGCTGCCAAGTACACCAAGACCCTCGTCCGCACCAACGCCGATACCCCCCGCGACGCCATCCAGGCACGCAAGTTCGGCGCACAAGGCATCGGACTCTGCCGTACAGAACACATGTTCTTCGAAGGCGACCGCATCAAAGCCGTACGTGAAATGATTCTTGCCTCCGACCTCGAAGGCCGCAAGACAGCCCTCGCCAAACTCCTCCCCATGCAGCGCGGCGACTTCGAAGGCATCTTCGAAGCAATGGACGGCTACGGCGTGACAATCCGCCTCCTCGATCCCCCTCTGCACGAGTTCGTACCCCACCAGACTGCTACTCAGAAAGAGCTCGCCGACGAAATGGGTATCACCCTCGCAGAAGTAAAAGCAAAAGTTGACTCCCTCGAAGAGTTCAACCCCATGCTCGGTCACCGTGGCTGCCGCCTCGGCATCACCTACCCCGAAATCACCGAGATGCAGACCCGCGCCATCATCGAGGCAGCCCTCGCTTGCAAGGCTCGCGGCATCAACGTACACCCCGAAATCATGGTGCCCCTGGTAGGCTCACTCAAAGAGCTTCAGAACCAGGCCAACGTCATCAACGCCACTGCAGTCAAAGTATTCGAAGAGAAGGGCGACTCCGTACCCTACCTCGTAGGTACAATGATCGAAGTACCCCGTGCAGCCCTCACAGCCGATGAAATCGCACAGGTTGCCGACTTCTTCTCCTTCGGTACCAATGACCTCACACAGATGACCTTCGGCTTCTCTCGCGACGACGCACCCAAGTTCCTCAAGTTCTACAAAGAACACGGCGTCATCAAGACCGATCCCTTCGAAGTACTCGACCAGGTAGGCGTAGGCCAGCTCGTACGCATGGGCGTAGAGAAAGGCCGCAGCGTGAAGCCCGAACTCAAAGTAGGTATCTGCGGCGAACACGGCGGCGAACCCTCCTCCGTGATCTTCTGCGCCAAACTCGGCATGAACTACGTCAGCTGCTCCCCCTACCGCGTGCCCATCGCCC
>CAMWKV010000044.1 GCA_947174915.1 uncultured Porphyromonadaceae bacterium
TTTTATGACATTGATAAATATCACGCCTACTATTATGAAAAAAATGATTCTATGCACCGCTCTCGCAGTGGCTTCTGCCGTCGGTGCCAACGCTCAAAAAGCTGAAATCACTGCCAGCTACGGCGCCTACACTCAAATGGATGCCACTAATATGCACGACGGATGGCATGGTGTAAACACTGCCTGGGGTGCCCTGAATCTCGGCGCCAACTTCCGCGTAACCAACAAACTATGGATCGGTCCTTCGTACACTTTCTCTTCCACTACCACCAAGGGCGGTCCCGAGCATAGCTCTATCGCTTATCATGCCATCATGATGAACGCCCGCTACGGATACTACCGCAATTCCATCGTAAGTCTCTACGCCAAGGTGGGTCTCGGTGTGGATATCAGCCACATGCAGCCTCTCGGCCGCGACAGCTACAACAAGACGTACTGCGCTTTCCAGCTTGTGCCCATCGGCGCGCAGGTGGATCTCAGTCGCTCGTGGGCAATGTATGCCGAAGCCGGTTTCGGCGCCCAGGGCATGTTCCAGTTCGGCTTCAAATATAAATTCTAAGAATATACTGTACGGTAATATAGGAGGGTGTGCCACTAAAAAATGGCACACCCTCTGTGTTCTTTGCCCTGCAAGGGCGATAGGCTCTGCTCCGCAGGCGGCTTGAGACACCCGAAGTCTGCTCATGAAATAGTGCACGCTGAGGCCGCTGAGGAAAGCAGGTGTGTGCGGCGCCTCAGCTTTCAAATGGGCGGCCTTGGATATACATGGTGGATATCCAGGGCTGGGTGTAGGCGTAGGGGATATAGGCCAGGGAGGGTAAGGGGCGCGTGAGGATAAAGGTGGCATCGCGTCCGGGGCTGATGGCTCCCATGCTGTCGGTCAGCTCCATAGCTGCGGCGCCGTTGATGGTGCAGGCGGCAAGTCCTTCCTCGGGCAACATCAACATCTGCGAGCATCCGAGCGCCCACACCATGCGCATATCGCCCGATGGCGACGAACCCGGATTATAGTCTGAGGCGAGGGCGACAGTGGCTCCTGCCTCTATGGCACGGCGTGCCGGTCCGTAAGGCAGTCGGCTGAAGAATGATGCCCCCGGCAGCATGGTGGCGACGGTATCGGACTGTCCGAGGAGCGCCATCTCGGCGTCGCCGGCGTTCTCCAGATGGTCGACGGAGATGGCACCTGCCGCCACGCCAACTTGCACGCCGCCGCTGTTGGCAAGCTCGTTGGCATGTATCTTGGGACGCATGCCGAAGCGTGCGCCCGCTTCGAGGATGCGGGCTGTCTCGGCGGGGGTGAAGAATCCTTCGTCGCAGAACACATCCACATACTCGGCCAGACCCTCCGCGGCAACGGCGGGTAGCATATCAGCTATGAGCATATCCACAAAGTCGCCCTGCCGTCCGGCGTAGGGGCGCGCCACGGCGTGAGCACCGAGGAAGGTGATGCGTACGCGCGCAGGGATGCTCTCTCGGAGCGCGGCCGCCACACGCAGCATCTTCAGCTCGCCGGCGGTGTCGAGTCCGTAGCCGCTCTTTATCTCTATGGCTCCCGTGCCCATGGCAATCATCTGCATGGCGCGTTGGCGGGCGCTGTCGTAGAGCGACTGCTCCGAGGCGGAGGCGAGGGCGTCGGCAGTGTTGAGGATACCGCCGCCGCGACGGGCAATCTCGGCATAGGACAGCCCGCGAATCTTATCGACGAACTCATCCTCGCGCGAGCGGGGGTAGATGATGTGGGTATGTGAGTCACAGAAAGCCGGAAGCACCATGCCTCCACGGGCATCCACAGCCTCGCCGCCGGCAGCTTCGGGTGCCGGCATCTTGCCGAAATCCACTATCTTGGCTCCCTCGATATGGAGCCATGCATTTTCTATGGAGCTCATGCCCGACGCCATCTCGCTGCCGCGCAGACGGTGGCAGTCGGCAGGGAGGATACCGCACAGGCGACCGATGTTCACTATATACATACTCCTTACTAACAGAATGTTGTGCGACGGAGGAAGTCCTCACTGCGCTGCAACAAGGGATACATCACCGTATCGACATCAACGAAAGGCACGGCGGCACGGAAGGCGCTGTGCAGAGCCTCTACAACGGGCGACGACATCAGCGGACGGCGGAATTCGAGAGCCTGTGCCGACGTCATCAGCTCGATGGCAAGAATGCGACGTGTGTTATCGACCACGCGCAGGAGCTTGGTGGCGGAGTTAGAACCCATCGACACATGGTCCTCCTGACCCTGCGACGACGGTATCGAGTCGCAGCTCGACGGCCAACAGAGGCTCTTGCTCTGATTCAGAATCGATGCAGCGGCATACTGCGCTATCATAAAACCGCTGTTGATACCCGGCTTTGCCACAAGGAATGATGGCAGTCCGCGCGTGCCACCGATGAGCTTGTAGATACGTCGCTCACTGATATTGGACAGCTCCGTGAGTGCCAGGCAGAGGTAGTCCATCGGCATGGCTATGGGTTCGCCGTGGAAGTTGCCCGCGCTGACGATGAGGTCGGCCTCGGGGAAGATGGTGGGATTGTCCGTCGGACTGCTTATTTCTTCATTGATGACCTCCGTAACATATCGTACGACATCAAGCACGGCGCCGTGCACCTGGGGGATGCAGCGGAAGGAGTACGGATCCTGTACATGCTCCTTGGGGCGCTCGGCCAGCTGACTGCCACTGAGGATAGTACGCACATCGGCCGCCACATCAATCTGCCCGCGGTGGTGACGCACCTCGTTGACGAGAGCGCCAAAGGGTTCGAGACGTCCGTCGAAAGCATCAAGGCTCATGGCGCCGATATGGTTGGCGGCATCGAGGAGTCGCTTAGCCTCGTATACGGCGCGTACGGCATGCGCCGACATGAACTGAGTGCCGTTGAGCAGCGCCAGACCCTCCTTCGACATCAGCGCCAGCGGCTCCCAGCCTTTCTCGCGGAGCACCTCGGCGGCGGCACGGCGTTCATCCTTGTACCACACCTCGCCCAGTCCGAGCAGAGGCAGACACATATTGGCCAGAGGCGCCAGGTCGCCCGACGCGCCGAGCGAACCCTGCTCATACACCACAGGAATGACATCTTCATTGAAGAAATCGACGAGCCTCTCCACCGTGGCGAGCTGCACGCCGGAGTTGCCGTAGCAGAGCGACTGCACCTTGAGGAGCAGCATAGTCTTCACCACCACGGGCTCGAGTGTAGCGCCCATGCCACAGGCATGACTCATCACGAGATTCTTCTGCAACTGCTCCAGTTCGTCGTGACTTATGGAAATATTGCACAACGAGCCGAAACCGGTGTTGATACCATAGAGCGGACCGGGCGACGACAGCACCTTGTCATCAAGATACTTGCGAGCGCGCTCCACGAGGGCGGTAGCTTCAGGACTTATTACTATATGAGCTCCGGAGTCCACGGCTTCGCATACGGCGCTGACGGTGATGGCACCGGGATAGATAGTGAAAGTATTATTCATGGTTGGCAAGAGTATTTTCGATGAGAGTCGGGTCGGCGATATTGGGAATTGTCACAGTGAGGTCCGGTGTACGGTCCATCTCGCGGCGGATAGCGGCGAGAGCACCTTCATTGCGGGCCCATGCGCGACGGGCGATGCCGTTGTTGACATCCCACAGCAGCATGGAACGTATGCGGCGTGCCGCCTCGGGGGTGCCGTCGGCAACGAGACCGAAGCCGCCGTTGATTACCTCGCCCCAGCCTACGCCGCCGCCATTGTGAATCGACACCCATGTGGCTCCGCGGAAGGCATCGCCTATCACATTCTGCACGGCCATGTCGGCGCAGAAACGCGAACCGTCGCGTATGTTCGACGTCTCGCGGTAGGGCGAATCGGTGCCGCTCACATCGTGGTGGTCACGCCCCAGCACTACGGGCGCCGACAGACGTCCGTCGGCCACGGCATCGTTGAATGCCAGCGCTATACGCGCGCGCCCGAGGGCGTCGGCATAAAGAATGCGAGCCTGCGAACCCACCACGAGCCTGTTCTCGCCGGCAGCTTGAATCCAGTGTATATTGTCCTCAAGCTGTCCGCGGATATCCTCAGGTGCTTCGGCGAGTTCCTGCTTGAGCACCTCCTCGGCGATAGCGTCGGTGACGGCGAGGTCGTCAGGCGAACACGAGGTGCACACCCAGCGGAAGGGACCGAAACCATAATCGAAGAAGAGCGGCCCCATGATATCCTCCACATACGAGGGATAGCGGAAATTCCTGCCGTCGGCAGCCATCACATCGGCTCCGGCGCGCGAACTCTCCAGCAGGAAGGCATTGCCATAGTCGAAGAAATACATGCCGCGGGCGGTGAGACGGTTGATTGCCGCCACCTGACGGCGCAGCGAATCCTGCACACTGCGTCGGAACTCCTCGGGATTGTCGGCCATCATAGCCTTGGCCTCTTCGAAGGAGAGACCGGCGGGATAATAGCCGCCTGCCCATGGATTGTGGAGCGAGGTCTGGTCCGAACCGAGTTCTACGTCTATATCACTGTCGGCCAGGCGTTCCCATAGGTCCACCACATTGCCCTGATATGCGAGCGAAACAGTCTCCTGCGCCTCACGGGCAGAGCGAATGCGCTCCACGAGGGCGTCGAGGTCGGTGTGTACCTCATCCACCCACCCCTGGGCACGACGTTTCTCTACGGCGGCAGGGTTGATTTCGGCAGTGACACTCACCACACCGGCGATGTTGCCGGCCTTGGGCTGCGCACCACTCATACCGCCGAGGCCGGCGGTGACGAACACCATACCCTTGACAGGGCGGCCGAGACGCTGCGCCTGACGACGCGCCGCATTGAGCACCGTAATCGTAGTGCCGTGGACAATACCCTGCGGACCGATGTACATATATGAGCCGGCAGTCATCTGACCGTACTGGCTCACACCGAGAGCATTGAAACGCTCCCAGTCGTCCGGCTTGCTGTAGTTCGGTATCACCATACCGTTTGTCACCACCACGCGCGGAGCGTCGGACGACGACGGGAAGAGTCCCAGCGGATGTCCGGAGTACATCACAAGTGTCTGACTATCGGTCATCTCGCTGAGGTAGCGCATCACCAGACGGTACTGAGCCCAGTTCTGGAACACCGCGCCGTTGCCACCGTAGGTGATGAGTTCATGCGGATGCTGAGCCACCTCGGGGTCGAGATTGTTCTGAATCATCATCATGATGGCCGCAGCCTGACGCGAGCGCGCCGGATAGACATCGATAGGACGTGCGTGCATGGCATAGTCCGGACGATACCTATACATATATATACGACCGTAGCGGCGCAACTCGTCGGCGAACTCCGGCGCGAGAGCCGCATGCTGCTCCGGCGGGAAATATCTCAGGGCATTCGCCAGCGCCAGACGTTCCTCCTCGGGGCTGAGGATTTTCTTGCGGCGCGGCGCATGGTTCACTGTAGTGTCATAGGGCTTTGCGGCAGGGATGTCCGCAGGAATGCCTTCGCTCACTTGAGCGCGGAAGATTTCGGTATCGAGGCTCATACGGCTGCGATTTTATTGTTGACGATTCCTAAGATTTCCGCTTCGGCGGCATCGGCACGGCGCTGCATGTCGGCAGCCTCGGCCAGCATCTCCGTCACGGAGGCATCGGCAGGCTTGATGTCGCCCGCGTTGATACGCATATTCAGCACGGCGCCGTGTACGGCGGCACGGGCTGCGAGCGCGCCCACACCGGCATCGCTGGCGCAAGCGGGATTACCCTGGAGAGCTACCTGCTTCAGCAGCGGGAAGATAGCCATAGTCTCGCAGAGAGTGGAGTACGGTATACGCACCGAGCCCACCAGAGCCGTGCGTATGGCTTCGTCGCGTCGCATCCGCTCAGCATCGCTGCCCTTGGGCATACCGTAGGCCGCCATGCAGGCATTGAAAGCCTCGGTGTCGCGGTCCACCAGCTGCAGCAGGCGTTCCATCAGAGCCTGACCCTGCACGGCCATGTCGGAGAACTCCTCCCAACGGTCGTCCCACCCGGCTTTGTGCGCCGAAAGATTCGCCACCATAGTGCCGAGTGCCGCAGCGAGAGCACCCATGTAGGCCGCCACCGAGCCGCCGCCGGGCGCCGGCGACTCACTCGCCGTAGTCTCGGCGAACTTACGCGCCGTGAGGTCCACAAGTCGGGGAGCCTGCGGACGTCTTGCCGCGAGCACATCCTCTATCACTTTCTCGGCAGGCTCGAAAGGCTTCAGTTCATCGAGACCCATCGAGCGTACAGCCAGACGTATTTTCTCACTGTCAGGGATACCGAGACTGCGCTGCTGGCGGGTCAGGAACCAGTCGGCAGCATCGAGCAGAGCCTTGCGCGGCACCAGACCCACGATTTCAGTACCCGTCACACGCACACCGCGCGCATCGGCACGGCGGCACACCTCGTCGAAAGCACGGTGCAGTGGCGTGGCGGCAGCATCGGTGATATTCATCGACACCTGCGCTATACCATATTCATCTATATACCATCCGATAGCCTTAGTACCCTTGAGTGTACCGGGCTGCATCAGAGGCTTGCCATTCTCATCGAAGAGAGGCTTGCCGGTGAGCTTGCCACCTTCGCGCAACTGACGGCCCTTCTCGCGGACATCGAAAGCAATGGCATTGGCGCGACGGGTAGAAGTCGTATTGAGATTGAAGTTCACCGCAATGAGGAAGTCGCGGGAACCGATAGCCGTAGCACCCGTGCGTGCGGCAGCTTCATCGAAAGGACGGTCGCCGAAGTCGGCACCATCCTCACCGCCGAGGCGCTCGCTCAGACCCTCGTATTCTCCGCGACGGCACACGGCAAGGTTCTTGCGCTCAGGGCGGAAGGCGGCGCTCTCATAGGCATATACGGGGATGTGCAGCTCCGTAGCCACACGCTCGGCAAGAGCACGGGCAAGCTCGGCACATTCCTCCAGCGACACCCCGCTCACAGGCACCAGCGGACATACATCCGTGGCCCCCATACGAGGGTGAGCGCCGTGGTGCTTACTCATATCTATCAGCTCGGCAGCCTTGCTGATACCTCGGAAGGCAGCCTCTACTACCGCTTCGGGAGTACCTGCGAAAGTCACCACCGTACGGTTGGTAGCCTCACCGGGGTCGACATCCAGCAGCGCCACCTCAGCACCTACACTCTCAATGGCATCAGTAATACATTTTATTATCTCCTTATCGCGGCCCTCGCTGAAGTTGGGCACACATTCGATGATCCGTTGTTCCATGGGTTAGCAATAAAGTATTCTGCCACAAAGATACGAAAAAATGAAGTGTATTCATAGTATTAGATGATTAATCAGATTATTGAATCGTTTTGGGGGGATTGTTTGTGGCGGAGGTAATTTTGCCGGGCACAGTAGGGGGTGGTGTTGGCGTAGCAGTATGCGCAACCGTGAGGACAAGTATTATATGCCCCGATGTCTTTTGAGGTTATGCAGCCGCATAGGGTTCGCTGTCCTTTGTCCGTTTTTAGCGTGCTGATTTCATTTTGTAAGTCCGGCGCAAGTCGGCAAATTAAATCAGAGTCAATGCAGTGGTTGTGATTTATACCGAACTGAGACAAGTCAATCTTTTCAGCACAGGTGGCCAATTCCAAGCCCAGATTCAATGCAGATAACTTTTGGGCAAAATCAAGCATTTCATTTTCGGTCCATTCACGATAATTTATACCTGCCGCCGATAGATTTCGCCCGACCTTTTTATAGGTCGCTATATCAGCAAAACTGAACACAAGTTTTTCAACATAGCCGGTCAGTTGATTAGCGATATTTTCGATTTTGTGCAGCAAATCATCTATTGAGATTCTATCGGTGAGAACCATAGGGTCAAAACGCCACACAACAGAGCCTTTGCCTAAAATATTAACAATGCGCTTAAAAGTCTCAATTCTTGTTGTTAATGGTGGTACATTAGGCTCAAGTCTTTCTGCATCGTATTCGTTAAGGGTGTATTGAAAATAGCAGAAGATCTTATGCTGCATTAACAGCGGCAAGTACGGAATAATAGGCTCGGGATTTTTAGACCAGAAAACGATAAATTTGGTCTTATCAAATGAAACGTATGAATCTTTACCTGTATATGGATTACGCCACCGTACATAACCCTCTTGAAGTCGGTCAAAGAACCACTTGCTATAAAACGCCGGAATATCAGTTGCTCTACTTGCCGACACTATCAGCGGAGCCTGAGCTTCCACGATATTTCCGTCTTTTAATTTCAATTTTATCTTTTCTGTTTTCATGACACAAAGTTAACTATATGGATGAGCAACATTTGGATACAGCAATGTTAAATTTTATTGATTGTCAGGATTGTTTTTCTGCAGAAACAGCTATACAGGAAACGGCAAAAATACGCATTGACAGACAGTTATATACTCCCGCACAAATACGCTCCAACCGGCTATTTATCTAATCGTATCTTACCAAAATATAACCGTATGACGAAATAAACTCACCATTGATGGAGTTGGCGAGGAAACCAAGGTTTATAACTTAACCGGTAAAATAAAAACTCTCACATTCGACAGATACAAATACCCTGTCATACCCGTCATCGTAGATCCGCTTGCTCGGAAAAACGAAAGAGGAGAGCTATTATATTATATAGTCTTCCAGGAGTACCTCCGGGGGTGTGATGAGGTGGAGGTGGAGGCGGGTGCGTGTGGCGGCAGTGTAGAGCCAGCGGTAGAGGTTCAGTCCGAGGGCTTCCTCGGGGATGTAGCTCAAGTCCACGAATACATTGCTCCACTGTCCGCCCTGAGCCTTGTGGCAGGTGATGGCATAGGCGTACTTGACATGCAGCGCCGTCCAGTGCGGGTCGGTGCGCAGCGCAAATTGCCGTCTGTCAGCCGGATAGGCAGCATAGGGACCTACATCGCTCATAAGATGGCGATAGAGGCCCTCCCACTGCTCGCGCGCGAGTGTGGGTTCGGTAGACGAGAGGGTGTCGAGGATAATCTTGAGGTCGAAGGATATGCCTTCGCCGCTGCCATCCGGCGCGGGGAGGCTCAGTCGGACGTCGGCATAACGGATATCGGCGAATACCTCCGTGCCGTATACTTTCTCTACCGACAGGATGTCGCCGTTGGCGATAAAGTCCACTCCGCCTATGGTACGGCCGAAGTAGTGATTGCGCGATACTATGAGCAGGTCGCCGGGGCATATCTCTTCCTCGCGGTAGAGCACATTGGCACGGATGGCGGCGTTGTACTCCGTGGCGCGACGGTTCGAACGGGTGATGACGATGGTATCGGCCGGGCCACCCTCGCTGTCGTAGGCATGCGACAACACCTCGGGCAACATCTCACCGTCGACTACGTCGATATCCCGAAAACCTTCCATACGCAACTTCGGTATGGGCATGGGTGCTGCTCCATCTTCGAGGCTGCGTATCTTCACCATGGTGCGTCGCAGACGCGTGGCGTTGAATAGTGTGCCGGAGTCGGCTGCCTGACGCGCTGTCTCGGTGAGGATGGCGCGGCTCACCTTGAGGCCGAGCGAACGCAGCACATCCGGATTCATCGCCGGCGACGTATCGGCTCCTACGGGTGGCAACTGGGCGGTGTCGCCGATGAGGATGAGTCTGTTGCCCGGCTGAGAGAAAACGTAGGTGATGAGGTCATCGAGCAAGGATGTGCCTCGGTCGTCGGCTCGTCCTATCATTGACGCCTCGTCGACGATGAAGACTGCATTGGTAAGCTTGTTGTCGGCCTGTACGGGCATGCCCCATGCGCCGGCACCGCCCTCGGGATTATGGCGGTATATCTTGCGGTGTATGGTATATGCACGGTGGCCGCCGGTATTGTTACTGAGCACCTTGGCGGCGCGTCCCGTGGGAGCGAGCAGCATCATAGGCACCTTGTGAGCCTTGAGCACACGCACGAGGGCGCCCATGATGGACGTCTTGCCCGTGCCGGCATAACCGTTGAGGATGAATGCACGCTCGCGCACGGCCGGCTCCAGGAGGAAGCGGGCCAGAGCGGCCACAACGGCCACCTGCTGTTCATTAGCCTCGTATGGCAATTCCAGCAATACCTCAGCACCCAGTAGTTCGGCAGTCATGGCTCTGATTTTTATTCGTCGGGCTGTGATTTATCAGGCTGCGACTTGTCTGCCGCGCCGCTTTCGGCAGCAGCTTCGACTTCTTTCTCGCGCTCTATGGGATCGAAGAGCGGCTCTATACCCTTCTCACGTGCCAGCGCAAGCACATATTCGAAGGCCGCGATGCGCGTGTCCTCTATCTCGCAGTCCTTGATGGCCTGCTTGAGACTCTTGGTGAAGTAGCCCACCTCGGGACTCTGCGGCAGTCCGAAGAGTTCCATTATCTCATTGCCGTTGACAGGATTCTTTCGGTTCAGCTCGGCATCCTTGGCGAAGATGTCGCGGAATTTCTCCTCCACCAGGTCGAAGTTGGCCAGGTATCTTGCCTTGCGCGCCTCGTCCTTGCTTGTTATATCAGCGCGGGCGAGTACCATGAGGTCCTCAAGGTCGGCTTCGGCATAGTTGGCCAGACGGCGCACGGCGCTGTCGGTCACTTCATCCTCCACCAGCGCTATAGGCCTCATGTGCAACTCTACGAGTTTCGACACATAGGTGAGCTCGGAGCCCTGAGGCAACTTCATGCGGCGGAAGATACTCTTGACCATCTTGGCGCCGATGAAATTGTGATTGTGGAAAGTCCATCCGCGCTCGTCGTCGAAGTGCTTCGTGACGGGCTTGCCTATATCATGCAACAGTGCGGCCCAGCGTAGCCATACATTCTCCGATGCTGCGGCCACGCTGTCGAGCACCGTCATGGTGTGTACAAAATTGTCCTTGTGAGCACGCCCGTGCACCACCTCTACACCCTTCATGCGCACAAGTTCCGGGAATATGAAATCCAGCAGCCCCGAGCGCAGCAGCAGGTACCAGCCCTTCGACGGACGCGGTGACGCCATGATTTTCATCAGCTCGTCCTTGATACGCTCGCCGCTGATGATCTCTATGCGTGCGGCGTTGCGGTTGAGGGCGGCGAAGGTCTCCGGCTCGATATCGAAATCGAGCTGCGTGGCGAAGCGTATGGCGCGCATCATGCGCAGAGGGTCGTCGGAGAAGGTGATATCCGGGTCGAGCGGCGTGCGTATGATGCGCCGCTCTATATCGCCGAGGCCATCGTAGCGGTCGATGAGCTCACCGAAGGTGTCGGCGTTAACGCTGATAGCCATGGCGTTGATGGTGAAGTCGCGGCGCGCCAGGTCGTCGTCGAGGGTACCGTCCTCGACGATGGGGTTGCGCGAGTCGCGTGAATACGATTCGCGGCGGGCGCCGACGAACTCAAGTTCCGTCTTGCCGAAGTGGAGTTGTGCCGTACCATAGTTGCGGTACACTGCCAGGTGCGCGCGCGGACCGATATTCTCCCCCACCTTCGTCGCCAGCTCTATGCCGGAGCCCACGGTGACGAAGTCGATATCTTTGGAGTGGCGGCCGATGATGAGGTCGCGCACATATCCGCCCACCACATAGCACTCGCGCTGCATGGCGTCGGCGGCTTCGCCCACCAGACGAAAGGACTTGGACTTCAGCTTCTTACTCAGATTCATAGTATTCATTTATTCGACCGTCCGTAGCACTGACGGGCAGTATCAGTTGAGGCACACAGCCTCCTCGGGCGCCAGGGTGATACACTCGCCGGGAGCTTCCGGACGCACGATATACGTATTCTCAATGCCCACGGCACCGATGCCGGGGATGACAAATTTCGGTTCGAGGGCTATAACATTTCCGGCCCGGAGCACGTCGCGCGAGCGGGGCGCTATCACAGGCAGCTCGTTGATTTCTATGCCTACGCCGTGGCCCACGAAGCCTGCATGACTGCGGTGGCCCATGAAGTAGTCCTCCATACCCTCCTCCTCCGCTATGGCGCGAGCACGGTCGTAGAGGTCCTTGGCGGGAGTGCCGGGTATCATCATTGCTGCGAGTTCGCGGCATATACGGCGCGAGAGCTCAAGCGCCTCCGAAGCCTTGGACTCCAGCGAGGTGATGTAGTAGCAGCGCGTCATGTCGGTCATGTAGCCGGTATAGTTGCCGTTGACGTCCACCATCACGGGCAGACCCGGCTTGATGATGGTGCCGTCGGCGCCCACGGGCAGCGACGGGTCTATGCCGGCACCTCCCATAGCGAAGTCGTAGGGCGACGGTGTGTCGGCATTCTCTCCCGTCAGGACATTGCCCATGAAGAGCTCCATGTCGGCTCCGGCAATGCGGAACTGACCCAGGCAGCCTTCCAGACGCGAGTGGTATTCTATCTCTATCTGCAATTCGATATCGGACATACCCTCGCGGTACATGCGCGGTATGCGGCGGTAGACATTCGTCTGTCGCATACCACTCTCGCGGAGAGCCTGCAGCTCCTCGTCGGTCTTGACAGAGCGTGCGGCACGCAGTATCGGCGATAGATTCGCCGCCGGAGCGTCACTGCCGAATACGCGGGCCAGTCGCACGGCATCGCTATATGACAGCGCATCAAGCTCTATTGCAGGTACCGCATGTGCCGAGGATGCCTCAGCGGTGAGGCGTCCCTGCTCGACGAGGATGCCGGCGATGTCTTCGGGCTTGCGGATGTGATGCAAGCTGTCACCGCCATGAAGCGTCGTGGGCTGTCGCACGAAGTAGAGAGGCGCGTGTCCGGCCTCAAGATATATATAGCCGCGGAACACTCGGCCGGTGAGATAGTAGAGGTTGGCGTTGTCGCGGACGAGGGCGGTGGAGATATTCGCTGCCGCCATACCGGCATACACACGGTCGAGGCGGCGCTGCTGCTCATCGGCACTAAGGAGCACCACGTCGAGACGCGAGGAGATAGATTCTTTCATTTTCATATATAATAGGTCATCCTTCGCACAGCGGCACGAGGTCGGTGATATGTTCAAGCTCATAGTCGGCGCCCTCGACGTCCCTGCCGAAGCCCAACTTGGCCCAGGCGAAAGGCAGTCCGGCGGCGTGCGTGCTGCGGCAGTCACCCTGCGTATCACCCACATAGAGCGGCTTGGCGAGGCCATAGCGCTCCACTATGTCGCGGATATTCTCGTCCTTCTCGCGCCCTGTCTGCCCATAGGACAGATGGTCGGTGAAGTACGGCTCCAGTCCGGTGAAAGTGAGGAAATTCGGCAAACCGGAGGCCTGACAGTTGCTCACCATGAACAGACGCTTGGACTGTGCCAGCCGCGCAATGGTCTCCTTCACGCCGGGATATAGTACTCCGCCGAGGCGAGGCATCATACTCTCCTCGTTCACGCCCAGACGCTCCATGAAGGCTTCATGGTCGTAGCCCGAACCTATGAGACGGTCGTAGATAACGGTGAGGGGGAGCCCCATCAGAGAGGCCAACTCGCTGCGGGTGACAGGCTGACGGTCGAAACCGAGGTCGGCGATGGTGGCGTTCCACACCTCGCAGTAGCTGTCCACAGCATCCCACAGGGTGCCGTCCATATCGAATATTATACTGTCGAAAGACATGCTGTTGCGAATTTTATTCTTGAGAGTCCGAGCGGCAGGCTTACTGATTGTTCTTTATAGTAAGAAAGCAATACATTATAATCCGGCCTGCTCCTTGAGGTGATTCCTATTCTTGTGATGCCGGGATGAAGGTGATACCGGCGAGTTCTATGCCCTGCAACGAGTCGGTGCGCATGATGTGTCGCAGCCGCAGGCGCTGTCCGCGGCGCAGGCTCACCGGCCTTGCGAGGGTATCGACAATCTGTACCGACGGGCCGCTGCCCTTGCCGAGCCAACGACCATAGTCGTCGGCCAGACGCAGGTTGATGGTATCGGGTGCTGAATGGTCGAGGTCGGTGGTGAGCTCGAGCCACAGGTTGGCATACTCATAGCCCGCCGTGTGTCGCACGGTGAGCAGGAGCTTGCCTTCCACCGGTCCGGCATCGCGCAGAGTGTCGACGGTGAAGTTGAGCGGACGGGCGTAAGCCCATGCTGCGTCGGACATGGTGCCGAAGGCGCTGTAATAGTTGTCGTCGCCGTTGCCGTGATGACCGTCGACGGAGCAGGCCGCGCACACTGTCAGCAGTGCTGCGACGAAGCCACAGGCCATGGCACGAAGACTATGCAGACGCATCGTTGCCGTTGTTAGCGGGTTTGTTTCCGGCAGGACGGTTCTTGGGCTTGCGGCGCTTGTTGCGCTGTCCGTCGCCCTGGGGTGCACCCTGTTGCGCGCCCTCGGGGCGGGGGGCGCTTTCCTTGCGGGGGGCATCGCCCTTGGGGGTATTGTCCTTACGAGGAGTGCCGCCCTTGGGAGAGCCTTCTTTGCGCTGACCTTCCTGCTTCGGCGCGCCCTCCTTACGGGCTGCGGGCTGGGCACCGTCGGCTTTGCCGTCCTTCTTACCCTTATTGCGGCGCTTCTTCTTGCGGTCGAAGCGGGTGAGCTCGTCCTGGTCGAGGATATCGCCGAAGTCCGACTTGGGCTTCGGTTTGTCATCATCCTCGATGATGAGAGCGACGGGCTTCTCGCCGGATTTGTTGAGCTGTATCACCTCGAATACGCGGTCGGCATCGAGAGTCACCAGGTTCGCTGCCACATTCTTGTCCGAGGAGTATGTCACCGTACGGTTGAATACATCGGACTTGAAGTGGTACCAGGTGGCATCGGCCGTCTCAAGGCGCACGTCACGCGGGGGCATGCGTCGAGTGGCTTCCACATAAGCGTCCACCTCGAAGTTGAGGCAGCACTTGAGTTTGGCGCACTGTCCGGCGAGCTTCTGCGGATTGAGTGAAATATCCTGATATCGGGCGGCGCTGGTGGATACAGACACGAAATTCGTCATCCACAGCGAGCAGCATAGCGGGCGACCGCAGGGACCGATACCGCCAATTCGTCCGGCCTCCTGGCGCGCACCTATCTGCTTCATCTCTATACGCACCTTGAAGGTCTCGGCGAGTATCTTGATGAGTTGTCGGAAGTCCACGCGCTCGTCGGCGATGTAGTAGAAGATGGCCTTGTTGCCATCGCCCTGGTATTCGACGTCGCCGATTTTCATATTGAGCTTCAGGCTCTCGGCAATCTTGCGGGCCTGAATCATAGTATCGTCCTCGCGAGCCTTTGCCTCCTCGTATTTCTCGATGTCGGCAGGCTTGGCCATGCGGAATACCCTCTTCGGCTCGGGCTGCGCCTTGCCTGCGGCGCGGCGCATACGCATCTCGGCGAGGGCACCGGTGAGCGTCACAGTGCCAATGTCATGGCCGGGAGCCGCCTCTACGGCCACGAGGTCGCCGGGGCCGAGGATGAGGTTGGTGGTATTGCGGTAGTAGCCCTTGCGGGTGTTCTTGAACTGCACCTCCACGATGTCGGAGCCGGCGCGGTCGCCGGGGATATCGGCGAGCCAGTCGAAGCTGTGTAGCTTGCGGCGGCGGCAGTCCTCGCGACGTATGTGAGTGCGGGGGATGTCGGCGGTGCCTTCGGCCTCGTCGCCATCAGGGCGTTCTTTATCTGTTGCCATAGTATGTGCTGAGTTTGTAGTAAGGAAAGATGCTGACTTACAGTAAGTCGGAGCGGAGGGAGCACACTACTATTTGGCGAAGCTCACCGAACGAGTCTCGCGGATGACGGTGATTTTCACCTGACCGGGATAGGTCATCTCATCCTGGATGCGACGTGCTATCTCGGCGGAGAGCTTCTCTGTCTCGGCATCGTCGATCTTGTCGGCGCCCACGATGACACGGAGCTCACGGCCGGCCTGGATGGCATAGGTCTTGAGTACGCCGGGGTACGACATGGCGAGCTGTTCGAGGTCGTTGAGGCGCTTGATGTAGGCCTCCACAATCTCGCGGCGGGCGCCGGGACGGGCACCGGAGATGGCATCGCACACCTGTACGATGGGAGCGAGGAGCGAGGTCTGCTCCACCTCGTCGTGGTGAGCACCTATGGCATTGCAGATATCGGGTTTTTCCTTGTACTTCTCGGCGAGCTTCATACCTAACAGAGCGTGCGGCAGTTCGGGCTCCTCGTCGGGCACCTTGCCGATGTCGTGGAGCAGACCTGCGCGGCGTGCCTTCTTCGGGTTCAGACCGAGCTCGGAGGCCATCACGGCGCAGAGGTTGGCAGTCTCGCGTGAGTGCTGCAGCAGGTTCTGGCCGTAGCTGGAGCGGTATTTCATCTTGC
>CAMWKV010000045.1 GCA_947174915.1 uncultured Porphyromonadaceae bacterium
TTTCTCGTTGTGCCGAAATTCACACGAGTACATTAAAAATCCACCTTTTATGGTGTTAACAGATGAAACGTTCATTAATACTGTGAACGAAAACAGTCCTGCCTCTATTACTAAAGAGCAGATTGAGAATATTTATGCACATGTACCCACCCTCCGAGGCTTGTACGTGTCGCAAGAAACTTTTTGCAACAAGGCTAATGAGCTTTATCCCTCATGCGGACTTAATGTCTCCAATCTACCCGGGATTCTCGACAGTCACTACAGCGGCGTCAAGTATCTTGATGACTTCCGCCAGACCGACGATGCGGATCCTATCTCCGTCTTCCGTCTCAATGCCAACAAGATACCGCGAGTGAACCGTATGCGTCAGCAGCTCCGCGATGCCGTTGCCTCGGCTTCCGTTGCTACTGGCGAGGCTACACTGGAGGATATCGCTGCAGCCGACCCGTCGCTGTCGTCGCTGCTGACAAGTCTCAATTTCGGCTCGCTCCTCGATGCCGTGAGCTCGCAGCCGCAGTTCTTCGCCGTACGCCACGGCGACGTCGCTGCCGGAGAACCGGATGTGCTGGTGAAGATTGCCAACCCCAAGTCTCACATTACGCCGGACTATCATGCGGATAATGGCGATATTACTGATGCCATCGAGCACTTCAAGTCTACTATGACAGGAGTGATACGTTCATGGCAGCACAATGGCAATGAATGGGTGCCCGCGGGAAAAATCGGCGTTCCAGCTGTCCGTGAGGCCCTCGGACGTCTCGGCGCCCTCAAGATGGGAGTGGCCCTCGAACGCTATCTTTCTGATACCGTAGAGCTCGGCAACCTCATCCCCGGTGATCCTTCATCCGCGCCCATGGTGCGCTTCAAGGAAGGCGACGGCACTCCCGCAGTGACGTCGCAAAGTATCGTCAAGCCCGCAGTGGAAATTGACCCGGAAGAGCGTGAGAAGGCACTCGACGCCCTCGCTACACTCCTTGACGACATCCTACCCGAGCCGACAGGCTACGACTCCGACTGGATGATGATGGCACAGGTAGGACGCCGCGCCATCTCCGAACAGTTGGCGAAAATCGCTGACGGCCTGCGTCTGCGCGAGGCCGTGATGAAATACCTCAGCGACCGCTACGATGTAGTCAACGTCGCTCCCGAAGGCGTGCCCGGCGTGTGGAAGATACGCCGTAAGCCTGCCGGCGCTGCTGCCGAAGTGTCCGCTGCCGATGCTACTGCTGTCTCCGCGACATTCGAGCGCCGTCCCGCTCCCGTGCGCAAGTCGCCCGACAAGATGACGGCCTTCGAGAAACTAATGGCTTTCGCCTACTTCCACGGCACCAAGGACAGCCCCCGCGACGGCTACAACCTCGCTATCAACAAGCTGGCTCACAAGGCTCTCCCGGAGCAGTGGCACTTCGGCGGCTCGAAGGTCGAGAACTATTCCATCCTCAAGAACTATCTCCAGCTCACTTTCGAACGCCTGCAGTATGAGGACGAGCTCGGCAAGGATGAGCCCGGCCGCAAGACGAAAATCCGCGTGAGCGGCAACGGCAAATACTGCATCTTCAATACAGGACTCGTGGACCGCGTCTACTCGCCTGTATATGCTTTCTTCATCTGCAACGAACGTCCCGGCAAGCAGAAGTGGTTCTTCATAGACTTCGTGGGCAGCCTCGACGCCAACATGCAGAACATCACCCGTGAGTTCGGCGCCGACCTCCCTCAGCCAGCGCATTACTACAACTCCGTGACGGATCTCGTCTACAATGTAGAGTGGCCCATCGGTAGTTTCAACTGGCCGCATATCCTCGACCGCTGCGAACGTATGCCCGAGCAATTCCTTATCGACAATATCTCCTGGCTCGACGAAGTGCGTATCAACGGCCGCATAGATTTCACCGCCCTGTCCTCTCGCATCAAGACCGATACCCTTGTGCTCAACCGCATCAAGAATCGTATCGAGGATGCCGTGGGTATGGCTCTCAAGCGAGTGAGGTGGAATTTCAAAGCTGCTATACCTATATATTATCCGGATCGCAAGCAGATATCACTACTACTGCCTCTGTCGCTCGACGGCAGCGGCAAGCCGGATGTAGCTCTCGTGCTTGAGGCCATCAGTACCGGAGCATATATCGCTCATACCATCCTCACGCTGGATATGGCCTATACTAACGCCCGCCTCATCACCCGCACTGACAGCGAATGGCTCACCGCCTCGCGCATATTCTACCGCCGTCCCGTGGGCGACGAGCAGCAGGAGGGTAATACATACTCTTATCGTAAACCGTTAAGGCAGGCCGACGGCAATACCTTCGGCTACCGTCGCCCGGCACAGTATACGGACAGTAATTACATCCCCTACCGCCGCTCATATCAACAGAACGACGGCAATTACTATCCCGCCCGTCAGTCGAATCAGCAGCCTGACGAGAATCCGGATTACGATGCAAACAATTCCTTCTTCTGATACAGAAGTCGTTGAGCTTCGGTGTATTATACGCTCAGTGCAGTACACCGGGGTGAACGGTTGGTCGGTATGTACGGCCGCCCTTTCGCCGCGTAAGACCTGTACCCTCGTTGGCAACCTCGCCGGAGTCACCAAGGGTATCACTGTCGTAGCACGGGGCCGATGGGTGGAGCACCAGTCGTATGGTGTGGAGTTTGCCGTCGAGTCCTTCCGCGAGGTCGTACCCGATTCTACCGATGGCCTCCGCACCTATCTTGCCTCCGGCGTGATTCCCGGCGTCGGCAAGGCTACCGCTGCCAAGATTGTCAACGCCCTCGGTGCCGACGCCATGAAGCTGATGGACGAGGATATAGCGTGCCTCAGCCGCGTGAAGGGTATATCCGACAAGCAGCGTCAGGAGATAGCCAAGGCCTGGGGTGACGGCAAGGAAAGGCGCGGTGCTGTAGTGGCATTGCTCGCTTTCGGCCTCACCTCATCGCTCGCCAATACCGCCTACGATACTCTCGGCGATACAGTGGCGGCAGCCGTGAAGCAGAATCCCTACATTCTTACCGCCGTCGAAGGCATAGGATTCATCACCGCCGACAGGGTGGCGCGTGTACTCGGTATCGACAGTGCCGACCCGCAGCGCTGCCGTGCCGCCTGCCTCTATCTGTTGCAGAATGCCGCCGAGGGTGGTAATGTATTCGAGACACGCAGCACGCTCCGCGGACTTGTGGCGCACCTGTGTGACATCTCCGCTGCTGATGTAGACGAGTCGCTGCAGTACCTCATCGCCACGGCGCAGATTGTCGACGCTGACGGGCACCTCTACCTGCCTGGATTATACCGGGCCGAGACGTCAGCCGCCCGTCGCCTCGCAGTACTGGCCGCAACGCCGCTGCCCGAGCAGATAGTGCATGTGCCGGCCAAGGCGCCCGAAGGTATCGTCTATGACATAGCCCAGCAACAGGCCATCGACATGGCAGCAAAGAGCAAGGTGATGGTGCTCACCGGCGGACCGGGTACGGGTAAGACCACTACAATCCGCGGTATCATATCAATGTACCGCAGTATGGGGCTCAAGATATTACTGGCAGCTCCTACCGGCCGAGCTGCACGACGCATGTCGGAGGCCACCGGCAAGCATGCCGTCACCCTGCACCGTCTGCTCGAAGCGGACTTCAGTTCCTTCCGCCGCAACGAGGACAATCCGCTCGACTGCGATGTCCTCATTGTCGATGAGAGTTCGATGATAGACCTCCGTCTCTTCAATAGCCTGCTCGCAGCCCTCCCTGAAGGCGCACGTCTGATTCTGGCGGGCGACGTGGACCAGTTGCCCAGCGTAGGCGCCGGCAATGTGCTTGCCGACGTGATACAGTCCGGCGTCGTACCCGTGGCGAGGCTCGACAAGATATTCCGCCAGGCCGACCACAGCCATATCATCACCAACGCACACCGTATCAACAATGGCGAGATGCCCGTGGACGACCGTAGCAAGGAGTCGGACTTCTTCATCATCGACAATGTCGACCCTGAAAGCATGCCGCAGGAGGTGGTAGATATTGTCAGCCGTCGTCTGCCGGCAAGCTACTCCTATACACCCGCTGATATTCAAGTGCTTGCACCTATGCATGGTGGCAATGCAGGTACGGATGCTCTCAACGATCTACTCCGCGACGCACTCAATCCCGAAGGTGCTCCGGCAGGAGAGTTCCGTGTGGGCGACAGGGTGATGCAGTGCGTCAACAACTACAAGCTGATGACTTTCAACGGCGACATCGGTACCGTTGTCGGCTCTGTGCCGGCACAGAATTCCATCCGGGTGGAGTTCGACGGGCGTGTGGTGCTCTACGACGAGCAGGCTGCCGGACAGCTCAAACTCGCCTACGCCATCACCATCCACAAGAGTCAGGGCGCCGAGTTTCCCGTGGTGATAGTGCCGCTGCGCAATTCGCGCATGCTGCGGCGCAACCTCCTTTACACCGCCGTCACCCGCGCGCGCTCATTATGTATCATCCTCGCCGCTCCGGACTGTCTCATGAAGGCTGTCGATACGCGCCGCGGCGACGAACGAAATACCGGACTCACCGAACGCCTCCGGCAAGAGGCAGCGGCTATCGCTGATGGCATGAAGGAGCTTGAACCGGGCGCTGAGAGACTTAAAGCCTCTAAAAATGAGCCTTAAGTGTAAAAAAATTAACACTAAGGCGGGAAAAATTTGGTAGAGTCGGAATTTTTTTGTTACTTTGCACGCTGAATTGTGGGACAAGCACAAAAGCGCTCAGGAATGATGCACCCGCGCGCGATATGAGAGTGCTGCTCCCGCCCACAATCACTACTGCAACGTAATAGAAAAGAAATATAACGATAAACCATTTACAGCCATGTCAAAGATTTGTCAAATCACGGGCAAGAAAGCGATGGTTGGTAACAACGTTTCGCACTCGAAGCGTCGTACCAAACGCAAATTTAACGTCAACCTCTTCAACAAGAAGTTCTACTGGGTAGAGCAGGACATGTGGATTCAGCTCACCATCTCTGCTGCCGGTCTCCGCACCATCAACAAGCTCGGTCTCAACGCCGCTATGATGCAGGCTGCCGAAAAGGGATACCTCCAGGATTCTGACATCAAAGTCATCGGTTTCTAATCATTCAATAGCACCCTACTATGGCAAAGAAAGCAAAAGGCAATCGCGTCCAGGTGATCCTCGAATGCACCGAACACAAGGCTTCCGGCATGCCCGGCACCAGCCGATACATCACTACCAAGAACCGTAAGAACACCACTGAGCGCCTCGAACTCAAGAAGTACAACCCCATCCTGAAGCGCGTTACAGTTCACAAAGAAATCAAATAATACTACCTCTCAGATATGGCAAAGAAAACCGTTGCATCGCTCCAGAAAGGTGAAGGACGTACATACAGCAAGGTTATCCGTATGGTGAAGTCCCCCAAGACCGGTGCTTACACTTTCAAAGAAGAAATGGTTCCTAACGACGCTGTTAAGGAAGCTCTCAAATAAGAATACCCTCCCTTCATATATCGCAGCGCTGTCCCACTCCGGACAGCGCTGCCGCATTTTTATACACTTACCTTCAGCATGCTGAAGGTAGGGGTAAAAGGTTCTCTCTGACGTAGGGTCGCTCCATGGAGCGACCGCTGACTCGACTCTGTATCGCCTGGAAGTCAATTGGTTGCAGCCTGGAAGTCAATTGGTTGTAGCCTGAAAGCGGTCACTCCATGGAGTGACCCTACGTCATAACGCCCGGGGCTTACTTTATAACCCATAACTCGTAACCCATAACCCATAACTCATAACTCTTATTTCAGGGCGGTGAAGTGGTAGCCGCGAGTGGTGAGGGTGTCGAGGATGGCGGGTAGGTAGCGGTAGAATTTGTCCGTGCGGTCAGGGTGTGTGCCAAGGTGTATGAGGATGATGGCACCGTCGAGGCCGTCGCCGGATTCACGCGACAGTAGTTGCTCCCACATGAACTCGGAGCTGTGATAGTAGGACATGTCGGGTGTGGTGTAGTCGCGGTAGGTCTCTATGCCCGGACTCAGATTGATAGTGAACAGACCCGCGTCGCGGAAGGCTTGGACGTGTTCGGTATTGTACCATTCGAAAGAGGGTATCAATATGGTGGCGTCGTCGCGATGGATACCATAGTGTGCGAGTTCGCGGTAGGCCGCCTCCATGTCAGCGACGGCGCTGTCGCGTGAGGCGAGGGTAGTGCGGGCAGCATCCCAGTCCGCAAGGAGTATGTGGCGGTCGCCGTGAGGGCCTACATAATGACCATCGCGGATAGCATGGCGTACCACGGCGCCATTGCGCAGACTGTCGCGGAGGAAGTTGCCGGTGAAGAAGAACGATGCCTTCGCGCCTCGTGCGGCCATAGCGTCGAGTGCATACTCTCCCGCTTCGAAAGCCGAGTCGGCGGTGAATATCAGATGGACGGTCTTCCGGCCCGGCTCACGGCAGAATATTCCGGCGCCGAATTCGTCGTATTCCCATACGGATTCCTCGGCCGGGGCGGAGTCGTTTTTGGTGCCGCAGGAACTCCCTGCCAGCCCGAGGGTCAGCATCGTGCCTGCGAGGACAGTAATTATATGTCGCATAGAGATAGGGTTAGTGTTTACTGAGCCAAATGTACAAATTTTTTTTCGTTCAATCGACATCGCTAAGGGCCGTCCTCGTGGTCTCGGTGAAAAAATTACCTCTGCCACAGGGTGTAGCAGAGGTAAGGGCAGTATAGAGTGATTATTGTCAGTCTACTTTGATTACGAGGTAGTTGGAGAGGCTCCAGAAGGTAGCGGGATCGGTGATCTGAAGTACCTTGTGACCGTTGACGTCGGCAATGCGGTAGGAACCTTCGGGCTGGTTGGTGAGCACTTCGGCTTTCTTGGAGTTGAGGTCGATAGCGGTGAGAGTTCGCTTGTCGGCGCGGGTGAAGAATGCCTGGTCGAAGTCGCCTTCCATGATTTTGGTCTTGCGGAGGAAGCCGGATTCGAGGATTTTGTTCTCCTTCAGCTCGTGCTTAGTGCCGATGGCATAGTAGCATGTGTTGAGCTCGTTGGCGAGGTTGGTAGCTGCCTGTTCGGTAGAGTCGCGCTGTGCGGTGACATTTGTCACAGTAGTGTTGAGGCTGTCGACGGCGGCATCGAGAGTGCCGATGCGTGTTTTGGCCTCGTCGAGACTTGCGCGGAGAGTGCTGATTTCGGTGGTCTGCTGCTCAATCTGGCTGTGGAGCGAGGTGATGGTCTTCTGCAGATTGGCGTTGTTGAGGTTGGTGTTGCGCAGACGTGTTTCGAGGTCCTCGAGCTGTTTGCGGCGCTCTACGAGAGTGCTCTGGATGGCTGCTATGTCGGCGCGAATCTGCTGACGCTGGCCGGGAGTCTCGTTGCCGCCCTGCACGGTGAGGATATTCTCGAGTTGTTTGATTTGCTCCATGCTGGAAGATATGTCGTTGACGAGACTCAGGAGGGAGTCACGGTCGGCCACCGCACCGGCAAGTTCTTCACGCGATGCTTCTGCCAGGGCTTGAGCCTGCTGGAGCTGCTCTTCTTTCTGCTTGTTGTTACAACCGGTCATGAGGAGTGCGCCGGCAAGACAGAGGACAAAAATCTTTTTCATAATAAATAGTTTTGTGTTATATGTTGTCTTCGTTAGCAGGCTCCTCGGCAGCATCATTGTCGCGATATTTGTTGCGGTGCACGCGGCGGCAATTTTCATCCTTTGTAGGAGGTGCTATAATGATAACAATCTCCCCGCGGGCTTGGTTCGATTCGAAGTATTGTGATAGTTCGGCGAGGGTACCGCGGTGTGTGGTGTCGTGAAGTTTTGATATCTCGCGGCATACGGCGGCCTCACGGTTTGCGCCGCAGGCGGCGGCGAGGTCGGAGAGTGTGCGGGCTGTGCGGAGAGGAGATTCGTAGACGATGAAAGTGACTGGTAGTGTAGCGAGGAATTCGAGGCGTGTGGCACGTCCTTTCTTGGGAGGAAGGAAGCCTTCGAAGAAGAAGCGGTCGCAGGGCAGCCCTGAATTGACCAGCGCGGGGACGAATGCCGTAGGGCCGGGAAGTGTCTCTACGGTAATGCCGCGACGGCGACATTCGCGGCTGAGCATGAAGCCCGGGTCGGAGATGCCGGGGGTACCGGCGTCGCTCACGAGGGCTATGTCTTCGCCGCTTTCGAGGCGGTCGAGCACGGGGGCCAGGTCTTTGTGTTCGTTGTATTTGTGGTGGCTTGCCATGGGTGTGTCAATGCCGAGATGACGCATGAGCACGGCCGATGTGCGCGTGTCTTCGGCGAGGATGAGCGACACCTTCTGCAGGGTTTCTATGGCGCGGGGCGACATATCGCCCAGGTTGCCCACGGGGGTGGGAACGACGTAGAGTTTACCGGACATCACTTGGGCATGTTTTCGGACAAGATGGCGAGGAAGTCAGCGGTGTCGGCATCGGCCTTGTCCCATAGCAGGTCATTTAGGAGATAGTCTTCGGCTTCGGAGTAGCTGTCCATATCAGCGAGCAGCCTGAGAGTGTCGGTGAAGTCGGCGTCGTTGCCGGCAAAGAGGGTGCGGCAGAAACGGAAGCGGTCGTTGAGTGTGAATGCGCGTAGTAGGCGGGTGTTGGGTGCCTGTTGGCGGTTCGACAGGAACTCGGCTACGGATGTCTTTTCGGGGGCATCAGCGGGTGCTTCGGGCTCGGTATATACTACAGCCTCGGGCTCGGTGTAGACAGGCTCTGTGGGCACTTCGGGTTCTGTATATACTACGGGCTCTGTGTAGGCCGCCTCGGCGGGTGCTTCGGGCTCTGTATATACTACGGGCTCTGTATATACTACATCCTCGGGAGCCTCGGGCTCAGGCGCTACTACTTCCATGGGCTCGGTATATACTACGGCCTCGGGAGCCTCGGGCTGAGGTGCCACTACTTCCTTGGGCTCGGTATATAGTACCGCCTCGGATACCGCCTCGGTGAAGGACTTCTCTGCGGGTATTTCGGGTTCGTAGGCCGGGGATTGGCCGGGGTGTTCTTCTTCGGGTACCGTGGCGTAGTCGAGGGCTGCCTGCTCGGCAAAGTATTCGTCGAGCTGGTAGGTGAGGGTATCTACGGCGGCTTCGAGGCGGGTGCGAGCCTCAGCGCTGTCGCGTTCGCGTAGCACGCGGAGGACGCCTTCGAGGTCGATGCAGCTGCCTATGAGGGTATCTATTGTGGGCATGGGATTTATGAGAGGGGTTAGGGGAGGAATATGCTGTTGAGGAGTGTCTCGGTAGCCTCGCGTACTTCTTTTCGTGGGCAGAAGAAACCGTTGACGAGTACTACGATGACGTGAGTGGGGCGGCCGTTGTCGTCAAGTTTGTATCCGGCGTAGGTCTGTACACCGCTCACCGAGCCTGTCTTTAGTGCTATCTGCCCGGTAAGGGGCGATTTGGGCAGAAAGTTGCGTAAGGTGCCGTCGCGTCCTGCGCGTGGGAAGAATCCGGCGTAGGTGGCAGCGTAGTCCGAACGTGCCATCCATTCGAGGATGCTGCCTAAGAAACGGGCTGACAGACGATTGGCGCGGGTGAGGCCACTGCCGTCGAAGATGGTGGCGTAGCGTGTGTCAATACCGCGGGATGTCCATAGTTCGCACTCGTAGCTAATGGCGGCCTTGCGGCTGTCGTCTGGCGCGAGCGTGCGGAGCATGCCTTCGGCGAAGAGGTTGTCGGACCGTACCATGAGGCTTTTCATGATTTCGCCCCAGGCGGGTGACTGCTGCGAGTAGACTGGTGCGTGGTCGTCGGTGGTGGGCAGTTTCTTTTTTCCGACAGAGATGCCGCTACGTTTGAGGGTAGCGGTGAGCTCGGCCTTGAATACTGCCGCGGGGTCAGGGACGGATACGTTGATAGAGTATTTTTTGTCGGCGGGGTCACGGGTGTACACTATGAGGCGGTTAGAGCACACGCCGCGTACGATGTCGTTGGTGCGCGATTTCACCACCGATAGTTCGAGCCCCGGCGCCTCGGGAGAAATCCTACGTGTGGCCGGCGTGACTTTCACGAAGTTGTCGCGCCAGTTAAGGCCGTGCAGTCCGGTACCATAGGGCCATGGTATGTCCTCACATTCCCATTTCATGTTTGGGCCGGCATCGGTGAGCTTCTCCTTGACTGCGACGGCACCGTCGATGGCTGTTATGCCCATAGCTTTGAGGTGGGCGGCGATACTGTCGCAGAAACCGAGGCGGCTCTTGAAGTTGCAACTTTCGAGGGTGGGATCGTTGACGGCATCGATGACGAGATTGCCATGCCATGTGTCGCCGCGCCGGCTACCGTCGAGGTAGACCGAGGTGGTGAAGGTGGTATCGGCACCGTGGGTGCTGAGTACGCTGGCAGTGGTGAGTGCTTTCATCACCGAGGCGGGCGTGAGGCCGAGGTCGGCGTAGCTCTCGCACAATACGCTGTCAGTCCGCAGGCCCTTGATGTAAATGCCTATTGATGTGGCTTGTGCACCGTCGAATGTCAGCGCATCGGCAGCATCGGCAGCCAGTGCCAAGAGGGCCAGTATGATGGTAAGGAGGTGTTTCATGCCGTGAAATTTCCCAAAGATAGACATTTTCTCAAAAATAAAAAAGGAAACCCGATACTGGATTTCCTTTTTCGGGACGAAGCCGAAGAATTATTTCTTGACAACGCGGCGTTCTTTGATACGGGCTTTCTTGCCGGTAAGAGCGCGGAGGTAGTAGAGCTTGGCACGACGTACTTTGCCGTACTTGTTCACTACGATAGAGTCGATGAAGGGCGATTCGATGGGGAAGATACGTTCTACACCGATGTTGTCGCTCATCTTGCGTACGGTGAAGCGCTTCTTGCTGCCTTCGCCGCTGATGCGGATTACAACGCCGCGGTACTGCTGGATACGTTCCTTGTTGCCTTCTTTGATGCGGTAGGATACGGTGATGGTGTCGCCGGGTCCGAATTCGGGATGCTGCTTACCGCTGGCAAAAGCCTCTTCGGCAATTTTAATAAGGTCCATTGTCTTGTATATTATAATGTTAACATTACGTCGCAATATTCGCAGGCTGCATGTCCTGCCAGAGATTACGATTCCGGCTGCAAAGTTAGCAATTTCTTTCCACCCCACCAAACCTTTTCACGCATTTATATAAAAAAGGGTGCGACGGGAGGTCGCACCCTTTGAGGTATGGGGGGTGGGATTATTCAGAGCACTTGGCGTTGATGAACTCGCGGTTGAGACGGGCGATGTTGCTAAGGGGGATGTTCTTGGGACACTCGGCGGCGCATGCACCGGTGTTGGTACAGTTGCCGAAGCCGAGTTCATCCATCTTGCGTACCATGGCACGTGCACGACGCTTGCGTTCTACCTGGCCCTGGGGCAGGAGAGCAAACTGGCTTACCTTGGCGGATACGAAGAGCATTGCGGAGCCGTTCTTACAAGCTGCCACGCAGGCGCCGCAACCGATGCAGGTGGCGGAGTCCATGGCGGTGTCGGCTACTTCCTTGCTGATGGGGGTAGCGTTGGCATCGGGAGCGCCGCCGCAGTTGAAGGATACGTAGCCGCCGGCCTGCTGGATTTTGTCGAAGGCGTTGCGGTCTACCATGAGGTCGCGGATGACGGGGAATGCTGCAGAGCGCCAGGGTTCGATGGTGATGGTGTCGCCGTCGTTGAACTTGCGCATGTGGAGCTGACAGGTGGTGATGCCCTGCACGGGGCCGTGGGGGTGACCGTTGATGTAGAGCGAGCACATGCCGCAGATACCTTCGCGGCAGTCGCTGTCGAACACTACGGGCTCCTCGCCGCGCTCTACGAGCTGCTGGTTGAGCATGTCGAGCATCTCGAGGAAGCTCGAGCCGGTGGATACGTTGTCGAGCTTATAGTTGACGAACTGTCCTTTCTCCTTTGGACCACGTTGACGCCAAATTTTCAGATTAACGCTGATGTTATGTTCCATTGTTGATGATTCTTTGGTAGCCCGGGATGTCCCGAGGCTGCGTGGTTATTAGGATTTGTAGTTACGGGTCTGTACCTTGATGGCTTCGTAGTTGAGCGGTTCCTTGATGAGGATGGGCTTCACATTGTCTCCGGTGTACTTCCAGCAGCTTACGTACATGTACTGGTCGTCGCGACGGGCGGCTTCGCCGTCGGCGGTCTGGTACTCTTCGCGGAAGTGAGCACCGCAGGATTCGTTGCGGTTGAGGGCGTCGATAGCCATCATACGGGCGATCACGAGGAAGTCTTCGAGGCGGAGTGCCTTTTCGAGCTCGGTGTTGAGGTCGTCGGCCTTGCCTACTACGCGGAGATCGTTGTAGAATTCCTTGCGTACTTCTTCGATTTCGTCGATAGCCTTGACGAGACCCTGGAGGGTGCGGCCCATACCTACGAGGTTCCACATCACATGTCCGAGGCGCTTGTGGATTTCATCGGGACTCTTGGTACCCTTGATATCCATGAGGCGCTGGATGCGTGCGCGGACGTCGGCCTCGGCCTTGTCGAATTCGGGGTGCGAGGTGTCGAATGTGCTGCGGGCTACCTTGATCTGGTCGGAGAGGTAGTTCTGCATGGTGTAGGGGAGCACGAAGTAGCCGTCGGCGAGGCCCTGCATGAGAGCAGAGGCACCGAGGCGGTTGGCGCCGTGGTCGGAGAAGTTACATTCGCCGATAGCGAAGAGACCCTTGACGGATGTCTGGAGCTCGTAGTCTACCCAGATACCACCCATGGTGTAGTGGCTTGCGGGGAAGATCATCATGGGAGTCTCGTAGGGGTTGTCGTCAGAGATCATCTGGTACATGTCGAAGAGGTTGCCGTAGCGGTCGCGTACGACGTCTTAGCCCAGACGCTCGATGGCGTACTTGAAGTCAAGGTAAACGGCGTTGCCTGTACCTACACCGTAGCCGGCGTCGCAGCGTTCTTTGGCGGCGCGGCTGGCGATGTCGCGGGGGCAGAGGTTACCGAAGGCGGGGTAGCGGCGTTCGAGGTAGAAGTCGCGGTCCTCGTCGGGGATGTCGGTAGGTTTCTTCTTGCCGGCGCGGATAGCTTCGGCATCTTCAATCTTCTTGGGTACCCAGATGCGGCCGTCGTTGCGGAGCGATTCGCTCATGAGGGTGAGCTTGCTCTGGTCTTCGCCGTGTACGGGGATACAGGTGGGGTGAATCTGAGTGAAGGCGAGGTTGGCAAGGTAGGCACCCTTCTTGAAGGCCTGTACAGCGGCGGAGCCGTTGCAGCCCATGGCGTTGGTGGAGAGGAAGAAGGCGCGACCGTAACCGCCGGTGGCGAGTACTACGGCGTGGGCGGCGTAGCGTTCGATTTCGCCGGTGATGAGGTTGCGGACGATGATACCGCGTGCACGGCCGTCGATGATTACGACGTCAAGCATCTCGCGGCGGTTGAACGACTTCACTGTGCCTTTCTTGATCTGGCGGTTGAGCGAAGCGTAGGCGCCGAGGAGGAGCTGCTGGCCGGTCTGACCTTTGGCGTAGAAGGTACGCGAAACCTGTGCGCCACCGAATGAACGGTTGGCGAGAAGGCCGCCGTATTCACGGGCGAAGGGAACACCCTGAGCCACGCACTGGTCGATGATGTTGTTTGACACCTCTGCAAGACGGTAGACGTTGGCCTCGCGTGAACGGAAGTCGCCACCCTTGATTGTGTCGTAGAAAAGACGATAGACGGAGTCGCCGTCGTTCTGATAGTCCTTGGCTGCATTGATACCGCCCTGAGCTGCGATTGAGTGAGCGCGGCGGGGTGAGTCCTGTATGCAGAAGTTGAGGACATTGAAGCCCAGCTCGCCGAGGGTTGAGGCTGCTGATGCACCTGCAAGACCCGTACCGACGACGATTACGTCGAGGTTGCGCTTGTTGGCGGGGTTGACGAGCTTCTGATGAGCCTTATAGTTGGTCCATTTCTGTGCGAGGGGACCTTCGGGAATCTTTGAATCAATCTGATATTCAGGAAGCTTGGAGGATTCGATGTCGGCGTAATCCTTCATGATGGGGGTAGAGTCAATCATACCCTCAAGGTTCTTAATATCTGCCATATCTTTTGATTGGTATTTTTTATTCTTTAATGATTAAAACCCTTGGGGGTTATTCTGCGATGATGACTGTTGTCGAACCGCTCTCGCAGCAGTTGGGAGCTACGTTGGCATCAGTGTCGAGAGAGTAGACGGGACTCTTTGACTGGACATATTCCATCACTTCCTTTTCAAAACTGTTGGTGTTGGCACGGACGGTGAAGACGATGGCCTGAGCGATGAAGAGGGCGATGACGATTGTGGTCCACCAGCAGCCGATGGCTTTGAGGCGGGGGAGCCATGTGTCATTGTCCCAGCCGCAGCTCTGGAACATTGACCAGAAGCCGTGGTTCATGTGGAACCAGAGAGCGATGAAGCCGATGATGTAGACAATAGGAGTCCATACTTGGCTGAATGCAATCTGGATGAAAAGTGTACCGGCAGCAGGAGGCACTGCGAGACCGTCGTGAACATAGTCACAGTGGAGGATTTCGGCGAGCTGCATTCTTGCCCAGAACTGGATGAGATGAACCACGAGGAAGGCGAGAATCACGATGCCGAGTACGAGCATATTCTGTGAGGCCCATTCAACCTGAGCGGGTTTGGCTACGACTGCGTAGCGGTCATTGCCACGAGCTTTACGGTTCTGGATGGTGAGCCACACGGCATAGAAGATGTGGATGATGAAAAGCGCGGCAAGTCCGATGGATGCTACGAGGGCATACCAGTTGGCACCGAGAAATTCGCAGACTGCATTATAGCCTGAGGGCCAAAAGAGTGCGACACCATTCATCAAGCAGTGAAACGTGACAAATAGGATAAGGCAAATGCCCGTGAGAGCCATCACGAACTTCCTTCCTACAGATGAGCAAGTTAACCACATAGTTGGAATTGAAATTAAAGAAATTATTAGATTGGAATAATGAAATTGAGCTATCGGTGGAGGCCACTGAAAGTGACCGGAATAAAATTGACGTCGGATAAAGCGAATCAATTATGTGACCCGCTTTATAGTGCAAAGTTACGTCAAATCCTCGGTGTTTACAAGAATTAAAGAAAAATTTCTTTAACCGATTGAAAGAATCTTTAACAGCCCGCGTATGGTCGGCGACGCTATCATTGACCTGTCATCGGGGCGGCTACGAGTCACACAATGGGTCATGTTTTCATAGTCGTTAATGATTGTTATATATAATATCGTTAATGATTGTTATATATAATAAAGGTGATAACTGATGTGATAGTTGAGGATTGTTGATAAAATTGCACATTTTTTGAAGTTTTGAGAATAATGTGTATTTTTGTATCTGATATTTCTAACCATTCTTCACCCATGCTATTCATCTATCGTGTCTACCAGATTTTAGTGATGTGTCCTCTGCTGATTGTGGCAACGGTCATTACAGCAGTAATTACGGTCACAGGTTCGGCTCTCGGCTTCGGGCGCTGGTGGGGCTACTATCCCGAAATACTCTGGTCACGTCTTTTCTGTTGGCTGGCATTTGTGAGGGTTACGGTCAGCGGGCGCGAGAATATCGATCCCAATGTCAGCTATGTGTTCGTGGCAAATCATCAGGGTGCTTATGACATTTTCACCATCTACGGCTATCTGGGTCATAATTTCCGGTGGATGATGAAGCAGAGCCTGCGCAAGATTCCCTTTGTCGGATGGGCCTGCCACTGGGCGCGTCAGATTTTTGTCGACAATTCCTCGCCTTCGGCCACCCGCAAGACTATGGAAAGGGCCGAGAAGCTCCTGCGCGGCGGAATGTCGCTCGTGGTCTTCCCCGAAGGTGCGCGGACATGGACGGGCGAGATGCGTCCGTTCAAGCGCGGAGCCTATCGTCTGGCGGTGGAGTTCAATCTCCCGGTGGTTCCTCTGACTATCGATGGTGCGTTCAAGGTACTTCCACGTTTCAAGAAATTCCCGGTCCCCGGTCATATCCACCTGACAATCCATAACCCCATCTTCCCATCTACGGATGGCCATGACCTCGGGCAGTTGATGGAAGAGTCGCGTGCGGCTATCTCGTCGGCTCTCTGATTGC
>CAMWKV010000046.1 GCA_947174915.1 uncultured Porphyromonadaceae bacterium
CGCTCCATGGAGCGACCGAGTTCCTGCTCACGTCATTGCAGTCAGCGGTCGCTCCATGGAGCGACCCTACGTGATGGGTGCCTTCTCTGGCGACCCTACGGGATGGATGCCTTTTCAGGCATTGCTGCATCAGCTTTTTGCCGCCGACTTGTTGACGATCTTGAGGATTTCGTCAACTATGCGGTCGTCGCTGTCCGGGAGGGCGAGCTTGCTGATATTCTCGGAGAGCATCTTCTGCGTCATGGGGTTCTCGAGGATGGTCTCCGTCTCGCTCCACAGTTGCTTGCGGGCGTCGGCATCAAGCACCATCGCCGCTGCGCCGCGCTGTGCCAACGCCACGGCATTGTGTCGCTGATGGTCCTCGGCTACATTCGGCGACGGCACGAGGATAGCAGGCTTGCCCAGCAGTTCAAGCTCGCTGATAGTGCCTGCTCCGGCACGTGCCACCACAAGGTCGGCGGCGCGATAGGCCACAGCCATGTCACTTATGAACTCCATGCAGCGCACATTGGCGGCGGGATGCTCGGCAAGAGCCTTCTCGCATCGGGGGTAGCCGGTGCGACCGGTCTGCCACAGCACGTTGAAGTCTGCCCCGGCCACGCGGTCGTCGGCGAGGGCGTCGATGATGGTATCGTTGAGGGTGCGAGCGCCGAGGCTGCCGCCTACGAAGAGCACCAGACGTTTTTTCTTGTCGAACCCGAGTCGTTCCTTGGCCTCCTCCTGCGTACATCCGGGATTGAGCAGCGAGGCGCGTACGGGATTGCCGGTCATGATGATACGGTCGGCCGGGAAGAAACGGTCGAGGCCGGGATAAGCCACACAGATAGCGGCAGCACCTGAGGCGAGAAGCTTGTTGGTGACACCGGGATATGAGTTCTGCTCCTGCAGCAAGGTGGGTACACCGGCACGCTGTGCAGCCTTCAGCAGCGGGCCGCTGGCGTAGCCGCCTACGCCTACAGCGATGTCGGGCCTGAATTCGCGCACTATGCGCCGTGCCTGGCGCATGCTGATGAAGAGCTTCCACAGCACGGAGAAATTGCGCCACAGGTGACGGCGGTCGAAGCCGCTCACCGGCAGACCTACTATCTCATATCCTGCCGCCGGCACACGCTCCATCTCCATGCGCCCGAGGGCGCCGACGAACATTATCTCGGCCTGCGGGCAGCGGCGACGGATGGCATCGGCGATAGATAGCGCCGGGAATATATGTCCGCCCGTGCCTCCGCCGCTGATGAGTACACGCAGAGGAGTCGTTGGGCAGGTGGTGGATGGCTTTGTGCTCATATCTTTCTGTTTTTGGCAAGGCTTGCGCCTTATATTTAGTGATTAACACCCTGCCTGAGATACATAGTTGAATTGTAGGGCCGGGATATATTAATCAACACGCTCGGGGGTGGTAAGGTTGAGGCCGTTGGCCTTATCGGGCAGCAGATCGCTCTCTTTCTTCTGTGCCGCCACGCTGTCGGAGTTGTGCACGGCATGTCGGGCGCAACTGAGCATCACGCCGAAGGCCAGCGAGATGGCAATAACCGATATGCCGCCCTTACTTATCAGCGGCAAAGGCTGGCCCGACACGGGGAAGACACCCGACACGATGGCCATGTGGTAGAGCGCCTGGAACACTATGACGAATGCGCAGCCCATCACCATCACTCCCGGCATGGTGTGCCGGAAGATAAGTGTCAGTTTGGCGCTTCGCCCCAGTATCCACAGGTATATCAGCAAGACACCGAGACCTCCTATCAGACCTGTCTCCTCTATGATGATGGCATATACATAGTCGGAATATGCCAGCGGCAGACGGGCATTCTCGCGCGACTTGCCCACGCCTGAACCGGTGATACCGCCGCGAGCCTGGGCGATGAAGCTGAGCTGCTCCTGCTGATGCTCGGTGCTGAAAGGCTCGGCCCACTTGTTGGGGCGGAAATGAGCGCTCATACGGTTGTTCCACACACGTCCGCGACCCTGGCCGTCGACATCTTCGCCGTCGATATGGTTGAGCTTGTTGATAAGTTCCTGACGCTCGGTCACGGGCGAGGCGGCTTTCGTCTTCGTCTTATATATGTATCCTATACCGCCGGCCACGGCTATCACGCCGAGGATGATGCAGAACTTGCGGAATTTGATGCCGCCCACGAACATCATGGCGAGGCCGATGGATACCACGATGATGGTATTCGACAGGCCCTGCGAGAATAGCAGCACTGCACATGTGCCCAGGAATACGAGGCATGCCACGACGCCCCAGGTGGTGATGTCGCGCTTGCCCGGTATCTGGAATCGCGCCAGCAGCCACGCCATGCCGAGTGCCACGGCGAGCTTCATGAACTCCGCCGGCAGCACGGGCACACCCATGATGCGTATGGCTCGCGCGGCACCGTTGATTTCGCCGCCGCCCACGAGCACGGCCACCATGATACCCACGGAGAAAAGTACATAGAGCGGGATGAGCTTGAAGAGCCAGCGGTAGTGGATGGCCTGGAGGATGAGCATCAGCACCAAACCGCCCACGATGAAGCGGCCATGGCGTATGATGGGTTCGAAGATATCGTCCTCCCGCACCTCCTGGATGGAGGCGGAGAAGAGTTCGAGGGTAGCTATCATCACCAGGAGCAGGTAGGTGCCCCACATGTGATAGTCGATGCGCTTGCGCTGCTTGACAGCGGGCGCGGATTCGGCGGTGCTGCGCGCCGAGGCAGTCCGGCCTTCGGGGATGACGAAGTCGGGCTCTTGGGCCAGGGCACTCTCGGCGGCGCCGGTGAGGAGATCGTTCATATTATTGAGGAGGATGTGAGTTGGTTTATCTATTTCAGTGCCATGACGGCGGCTTTGAACTGACGGCCGCGGTCCTCGTAGGACTTGAAGAGGTCGAAGGAAGCGCAGCAGGGCGAGAGGAGCACTGTGTCGCCGGCAACGGCGAGGCTGCGGCAGGCGGCGATGGCGTCGGCGAGGTTCGATGTATCGGTCACGGGCACATGGGGGCTGAAGAATTCCACTATCTTCTCGTTGTGCAGACCCATAGCCACGATGGCCTTCACCTTGTCCTTCACCAGGGGCAGTATCTCGCTGTAGTCATTACCCTTGTCCTTGCCGCCGAGAATGAGCACCACCGGGGTGGTCATGGCTTCGAGGGCGTACCAGCAGGAGTTGACGTTGGTGGCCTTGCTGTCGTTGATCCAGCGCACACCGTCTATGTCGGCGGTGAATTCGAGACGATGCTCCACACCGCCGAAGTCGGACAGCGCCTGGCGAATATCGTCCTTGCGGATGTCGAAGACACATGCCGAGAGGCCTGCGGCCATAGAGTTAAACACGTTGTGGAGGCCGTTGAGAGCCAGGTCAGCGCGCGGCATACGCATGGAGGTGCCGGGGGTGTCGAAGACGAGCATATCCTCCTCGTCGATGTAGGCGGCGCTGTCGTCGTGCTGATGCTCGGCGAAGGGGAGGCACCGGGCATCCACCACCAGGCGGCGAAGCTGCTCGGTGATGACGGGATCGTCCTGCCAGTAGATGAATACATCCTGCGGCGTCATGTTCTGAAGGATGCGGAACTTGGCGTTGACATAGTTCTGCATTTTGAACTCGTAGCGGTCCAGATGGTCCGGGGTGATATTGAGCAGCACGGCGATATTGGCCTTGAAGTCGTACATATTGTCGAGCTGGAATGAGCTGAGTTCCACCACATAAACAGCGTGCGGGTCGCGTGCCACCTGCCAGGCGAGGCTGTGGCCTATGTTACCTGCCAGCGAGGCATCGATACCGGCGTGCACCAGGATATGGTGTATGAGCATCGTGGTGGTAGTCTTGCCGTTCGACCCGGTGATGCACACCATGCGCGAGTCGGTGTATCGTCCGGCGAGCTCTATCTCGCTGATGATGGGTATATGCTTGGCCATCACCGCCTTGATGATGGGAGCCTCGAAGGGTATGCCCGGACTCTTCACCACCTCGTCGGCGTTGAGGATGAGGTCGGTGGTGTGTCCGCCTTCCTCGTAGGGGATGTTCTCTTTCTCGAGTACCTCGCGATATCGCGGCGCGATGGCGCCGCTGTCGCTGAGGAACACGTCGAATCCGCGGTCCTTGGCAAGGACGGCGGCTCCGGTACCGCTCTCGCCGGCACCGAGCACTACGAGGCGGCGGGCGGGAGTTTCATTATTTGCGGTTGTCATATCAGCGTATTTTCAATGTTACGAAGGTCACCACGGCGAGGATGATGCCGATGATCCAGAAGCGGGTGACGATTTTCTGTTCTACAATAGCGCGGAGAGGGCGCTGTATAAGTGCGGGCACCACGCCGGCATCTTTCTGGAAGTGGTGGTGCAGAGGGGTCATCTTGAATATGCGGCCGCCGTGGGTGCGCTTGAAGTATGCCACCTGGAGGATGACGGAGAGGTCCTCCAGATAGAAGATGGCGCATAGTATGGGCAGCAGCAGCTCCTTGCGGATGAGGATGGCGAAGACGGCAAGGACGCCACCAAGCATGAGGCTGCCGGTATCGCCCATGAATACCTGCGCCGGCGACGCATTGTACCACAGGAAGCCCACCAGGGCGCCGATGAAGGCGGCCATATATACCACTAATTCCTCCGAACCCGGCAGGTACATTATATTAAGGTAGGAGGAGTATATGATATTGCCTCCGAGATAGGCCATCACTGCAAGTGCCGTGGCGGCGATGGCGGACAGACCGGCACACAGACCGTCGAGGCCGTCGTTGAGGTTGGCACCGTTGCTGGTGGCAGTGACGATGAAGAGTGTCACGAGCAGGAACACTATCCAACCGCCCGTGGTGGCGTGCTCGCCGAGGAAGCCGGTCACCCAGGAGTAGTTGAAGTTGTTGTTCTTCACGAAAGGTATGGTGGTCTGGGGCGACTTACTGGTACCCTGGTCGTATATCACGTCCTCCACGCGGTGCGTTTCGTCGGATATCACCTCGTGGTTCTCCACCATCACCATCGACGGGCTGGCGTACATGGTGCCGGCCACGATGAGGGCTATACCCACCTGACCCACAATCTTATACTTGCCTTTGATACCGTCCTTGTTGTGGTATTTGAATTTCTTGTAGTCGTCGATGAGACCTATAGCGCCGAGCCACACGGTAGTGAGGAGCATCAGCAGGAGGTAGGTATTGGACAGGTTGCCCACCAGGAGACAGGGGATGACGATAGACAGAATGATGATGATACCACCCATCGTGGGGGTGCCTTTCTTCTTGCTCTGGCCTTCAAGGTCGAGGTCGCGTATTACTTCGCCTATCTGCATCAGTTGCAGACGCTTGATGATATATTGGCCTGCGAAGATGGCCAGAAGCAGCGCCAGTACGAAGGCGAGGCCGGAGCGGAAGGTGATGTAGTTCATCAGTCGCACGCCCGGATAGCCACCGGTCTGTAAGTAGGCGAATAGGGAGTATAACATCTGTGGTCTTTTATTTAGTTATTGGCAAATGCTGTGAGCTTGTTCTTATTCCTTGGTCTATTTCAGGGGAATACCGAGAGCGCGGCAGGCCTCCTCGCGGTCGTCGAAATGATAGGTCTCGGAGCCTATGGTCTGGGTGGTCTCGTGACCCTTGCCGGCGATGAGGATGATGTCGCCGGGGTGGGCGGCCTCTACGGCGCGTTCGATAGCGCGGCGACGGTCGGGTTCTACGATAGTGCGTGCGCGACCATCATCGTCGAGTCCTGCCAGCATATCGTCGATGATAGCCATGGGGTCCTCATTGCGGGGATTGTCGGAGGTGAGGATGAGGATGTCGGAACGCGAAGCGGCGGCGGCAGCCATCTGGGGGCGCTTGCCGTGGTCGCGGTTGCCGCCGGCGCCGCACACGGTGATGATAGCGGAGTCGTCCGGGGCTATCTCGCCTATGGTATCGAGGACATTGACGAGGGCGTCCGGCGTATGGGCGAAGTCGACGATGGCAGTGACGCCGGAGGCCGAGCGGAAGGTCTGGAAACGTCCCGCGACGGGTCGCAACTGACTCAGCAACAGCAGGGCACCATCGGTATCGAGACCGCCGAGGCGGAGGGCGCCGTAGACGGCGGCGAGATTCGAGGCGTTGAAGCGACCGGTGAAGAGTGTCTCCACCTGGCGTCCCTCAATCTCGAGGAGCATACCGTCCAGGCGGTCTTCTATCACCTTGACGTTGTATGTGCCGGCACCCATGGTGGAGTAGGTGTAGCGCGAGGCGGCGGTATTCTGCACCATCACGGCCCCGTTGCGGTCGTCGGCGTTGACGAGGGCGTAGGCTTCGGCTGGAAGATTGTCGAAGAAGGATTTCTTGGCCTTGAGATAGGCTTCGACAGTCTTGTGATAGTCCAGGTGGTCGCGGGTGAGGTTGGTGAATATGCCCCCGGCGAAGGTAAGTCCGGCGATGCGCTTCTGGTCGGCGGCATGGCTGCTCACCTCCATGGCGGCGAAGGTGCATCCGGCGTCGACCATGCGGCGCAGGAGGCTGTTGAGGAGCACGGGGTCGGGGGTGGTATGTTCGGCGGGAGTAGCCTCGCCGTCGATGATGTTCGCCACGGTGCTGATGAGTCCGGCTTTGTGGCCGGCCAGACGGGCGGATTCGTAGAGCAGCGTTGCCACGGTGGTCTTGCCGTTGGTGCCGGTGACGCCGATGAGTGTCAGCTCGTCGGAGGGGTCGCCGTAGAAGCGCGAGGCGAGGCGGCCGATGGCTTCGTGGCTGTCGGTGGTGGTGATGAGCGCTGTACCGTAGGGAGCGGAGGCGAGCACGGCAGGGTCGAGGTGCTCGGCAACGATGGCTGACGCGCCGCGCTCCAGCGCCGAGGGGATGAAGTCGTGCCCGTCGACGGCGGTGCCGGGGACGGCTACGAAGAGTGTGCCCGGCTGCACCTTGCGACTGTCGGAAGTGACGGCGGTGATGACGCAGTCGCCGCCGCTGTCGTGGCGGCGGACGTCGCTAAGGGCGTCCAGCAGGGTATCGAGTGTGATGGTATGTATATCGTTAGTCATGACGTAGTGTGAGCTTTATCTGTGTGCCGAGTGATGCGCGGGTGCCGGGGGCGGGGCTCTGCGACGCCACATATCCGGCGCCTTCGAAAGCTACCGAATAGCCGCGGCTCTCCAGGCGCGTCAAGGCTTCGCGCAGACTGATACCCTGCACGTCCGGCACGCACCCGGCAGGCACGCTGTCGGCGGGCTGCCGCAGGGCGCGGGGCTTCTGTAGGTTCAGTTCGGAGCGCACTATATGATTGCGCCGGGCATCGAGCGATGAGTAGAGGATGGGGCCGTCGCCGCTGCCGGAGGTCTCGTCGAAACGCGGATTCTCGGACAGCATGCCGCGGGCATACATCTTGAGGGCGACGTTCTTGAGCACCACGCCGGAGCTTACTGCCGGACCGCGATAGGGCATCTGTGGGTCGTTGATAACCACGATGCAGGTGTAGCGGGGATTGTCGTAAGGGAAGAATCCGCAGAATGTCACTCGGTAGTGGCCCTCGCGGTAGCCGCCCTTGAAGGGTGTGGTGTACTTGATTGAGTCGCCGTTCTCGTCGAAGACAGGGCGCTCAAGGGCTATCTTACAGGTGCCTGTCTTGCCGGCGATTTCCACGAGGTCGTTCTTGAGTATCTTGGCGGTACCGCCTTCGCACCACACCACGCCGTGCATCATCTCGCGCAGGATGGCGGCGTTCTCGGAGGAGAGTATGCGCTCGCGGACATAGTCCACGGGGATGATGGAGTCGACTCCCTCGGGGGTGCGCAAGCCGCGCATCAGTCGCGGGCGGACAAACTTGCCGTCGTTGGCAACGGCGTTGTAGAACGCGCAGGTGTAGAGCGGCGGTATGGCCGAGGAATAGCCGAAGACGAGGCGCGACAGGTCGATGAGCTTGGGGTCCTTGACGAATCGCGGACGTGTCTCGCCGCCGATGCCGCTGTTGAGGCGGTCGAAGAATCCCATCTCGGTCAGGTCGTACTCGAACTGCTTGGGGTTCGATGTATAGTGCGGTACCATGAGCTTCACCATGCCGATATTGGAGGAGTATTCGATGAAGCGGCTCACGGGGAGCGACCCGGGGGAGTGGGTGTCGCGTATGGGGCGGTTGAGGAAGTTGTAGGTGTGGCCGATGGGGTACTCGCGGCTCACGGGCTTGGCGTAGCCTTTCTCAAGTGCCACGGCCATGGACATCACCTTCATCACCGAACCGGGCTCGTAGGCCAGGACGCAGCGGTTGAGGGCTTCGATATATTTCGGCGTGGCCGATTTCTTGTCCAGCTCGAGGTTCGACATAGCTTTGATATCGCCGGTGGCGGTCTCCATTATCATGGCTGCGCCCCACTCGGCCTTGGCGTCGAGCAGCATCTGGCCCAACTCGCTCTCGAGGATGTCCTGGATGGTGATGTCGATGGTGGTGTAGACGTCGTAGCCGTTGACGGCGGGGGTATCCACCACATATTTGGTGCCACGTGTGGAGAGGCCGCGCACCTGCACGCCGGGGATGCCGTAGAGGAGAGTATCGAGGGCGCACTCAAGGCCCGAGCGGCCATGAACCTCGGCGCACTCGGCTGTCTGTCCCACTCGGCCGATACTCAGACGCGCCATCGACCCGAAGGGATAGGAGCGCTTGAGGATGGCATCGCTCTTGAGGCCGCACTGCGAACGCTTGGTGCAGTCGCGGAAGAAGGGGAAGGTCTCGCGTATGCGGGTGTACTCGGCCTTCGGCATAGAGCGGCAGAGCACGAAGTTGCGGCTGCGCTTGTTCTTGGGAAGCGCGAGCTGCCTGTCGAATTTCTCACGCCATTTCTTGGCGTCGTAGGGGGGATAGTGCGCCGCCATGGAGTCGCACAACTCCGGCAGGGCCTGGGTGAATTCGATGATTTTGAAACCTTCGCAGCGAAGGTCCATCATCACGTTGTAGAAGTAGAGATTCGTGGCGAGGATGGAGCCGTCGGAGGCGAGTATCTCGCCGCGGATGGGATAGACCGGCTTGACGGAGGTCAGGGTGGAGTCGCCCATCCGGCGCCAGTTGGCGGCATGTATCACCGTGTTGTCTACCAGGCGGTAGCCTATGCAGACAGCAAGGAACACAGCCACGAAGAATATCAGGCCGAAGCGGCTCACAATCATCTGCTGATGTTGGCCGGGGGTGGGAGTGCGGTGGGCGGGCATAGGTGGAGAGAGGTGGCTTTATTGTTCGGTACGTTTGATATGCAGTTCTTTGGCGTGCGTCTCGGGGAGGGCGAGGCCGAGGTTGAGGGAGTCCACCAGGTGCATCATGGCCGACTCGCGCACCTGCGTCATGTACTGCGAGCGCTGGCGCTGCTTCTCGGTGCGCATCACGTTGATCTGGTCGTTGAGTCGGTCGATTTTATTGGCGCTGGTGAGGCACTCGAATCGCATGGCGATGACCAGCAGACCGGCGATGAGGAAGAGGCAGGTGGTTAGCAGATGGTCGCGGAAGAAGAGGCTCGACACGCCGTCGCCGCGAAGTATATAGCCTATGCCGCTCCATACCTTGCTCAGTCCCAGGGCGATATAGTACCACACCGCAGCCAGGGCAGACTGCAGGGTGCGACCGATTTTCGAGAAGAAGGACGAGATGAACGACATTGAGGCGAGGGCGGTTTATAGTTTGACGGCGACGCGGAGCTTGGCGCTGCGGCTGCGGGGGTTGGCTTCTATCTCGGCATCGTCCGGCACGATGGGCTTGGACGTAAGCGCTTTCATGGGGGCGAAGGAGCGGCCGAACAGGTCGCGTTCGTCGTGACCGTCGGTGCGACCGGTGCGCATGAAGTTCTTCACCATGCGGTCCTCCAGCGAGTGATAAGTAATCACCGCGAGGCGGCCCCCCGGGCGCAGGGTCTCGAGCGCCTGCGCGAGGAAGGCTTCGAGGGCGTCCATCTCGCCGTTGACGGCTATGCGGAGTGCCTGGAATACCTGGGCGAGCTCTTTCTTCTCCTTCTTCGGCGAGAGCAGGGGGCGCACTACATCGGTGAGGCGTCCGGTGGTATCGACGGCGCCCTTGCCGCGGGCATCCACGAGGGCCTTGGCCACGCGGCGCGCCTGGGGCAGTTCGCCGTAGAGGCGTAGCAGGGTGGTGAGGCTGTCGAGGTCGAGCTCGGCGAGGAGGTCGGCGGCGGTGCGTGTGGCTTCGGGATTCATGCGCATGTCCAGAGGGCCGTCGGCACGGAATGAGAAGCCGCGGGCGGCATCGTCGAAGTGATGGAAGGATACGCCGAGGTCGGCCAGCACACCGTCCACGCGGCCAAGGACGCCGTAGTAGTCCATGTAGTTGGCCAGATGACGGAAATTACCGTGGATAGGGGTGAAGATATCCGACGGCTGCACGCGGGCTATGGCATCGCGGTCCTGGTCGAGGCTATAGAGATGGCCGTCGGGCCCGAGGTGGCTCAGGATGGCACGGGTGTGACCGCCGCCACCGAGGGTGACGTCGACATAGATGCCCGCAGGCACGATGTCGAGCCCGTCGATAGTGGGACCCAACAAGGCCGGGATATGGTAAACAGCTTCTTCCATAGCGCTTTAGTGACAAATGAGGCGTCGCGGGCGCAGGCACTCAGCCCGACGCTCACGGCGGGAAAACGGAGGCTTACAGCAGGCTCGCCGAGCTATGCTCGCGACAGCAGCGTGGAGGCCTCATAAAAGACGCGTAAAATTACTGCTTTTTGGCGAGAATTTACATATAGAAACACAAAAAATTATTGAAAAGTTATCAACAATTCCAAGCCCTCGCCACCCGCACCTTTCCGGCTCGGCAAACCCGCCCCTCAGGTTCTTCGCATTTTTTAAGGTAACAGCCCTCCTTTTCGTAACACCCAAAGACAAACACCCCACGCCATATTTACAATTGCAAACACTCCCACACCACCCCTCCTGCCGCGGCTTCCGCGTTTGCGGAGCAGGTTTGTCGGAGGTGGCGGGAGGCAGGCGGTGAGGCGCCTTTTTCGCATGTGAGGTGGCCGAAAATTTGCTATTACGGGCGCTTTTAGCTAATTTTGCCGAAAATCATTATTATGAACGAAAATACCCCTACTAATAATACCCCTTCCTCCGCCCCCGCAGCGGAAGAAACCTCCCGCCCGGAAGCAACAGCCTCCGACCCCAATACGGAAGAAACCACCACCGGAGCAACAGCCTCCGCCCCTGCGCCCAAGAAAAAGAAATTGTCCTTCAGCGAGCGCTTAAAAGCCGTAAAGACAACACGTTGGATACGTTTCGCCATCGTCAGCCTTATCTTCCTCGCATGGGTAGTTTGGATGCAGCGATGGTGGCTCGCCATCTTCGAAGTGCTCCTCTTCGATATCTACATCACCGGTTACATACCCTTCACCTGGTGGAAAAACAGCCCCAACAAGCTCACCCGTAGCGTGATGAGCTGGGTCGATGCAATCGTATATGCCCTCATCCTGGTATACTTCGTCTTCGCTTTCGTGGGCCAGAACTATCAGATACCATCGAGCTCGCTCGAAAAGACCCTCCTCACAGGCGACTACCTCTGGGTCAACAAAATGGTCTACGGCCCCCGCGTGCCCATGACTCCCGTACATTTCCCGCTGGTACACAATAAGTTGCTCGGCATGAAGTCCTACCTCGACTCTCCCGCCAACAGCTACCGCCGCCTCAAGGGTCTCCGCAAGGTAGAGGAAGGCGACATCGTGGTGTTCAACTTCCCCGCCGGCGACACTGTTGCCGCAAAATACGAGGAAACACCCCTCTACTACGACATGCTCGTGGAGCAGTACGGCCGCGACTACATCAAGGCCAACCCCGAGATGTTCGGCGAGATAATCTACCGACCCGTCGACCGCCGTCAGAACTTCGTGAAGCGTGCCGTGGGTCTGCCCGGCCAGAATTTCCGTATCGAAAATGACACAATATATATTGACGGCGAGGCTCGCACCTTCCCCGAGAATGTGCAGTTCAACTACATCTTCACCACCTCGCGTCCCATCGAAGATGCCGACCTCAAGGAACTTGACATCACTGCCACCGACGTCTACGCCTACCCTCCCGGCTCCACTTCGCGCATGAATCTCATCCCCTTCATCGGCGGCGGCGACACATACGCATATATGGCACCGCTAACGGCCTTGATGATAAGCCGCATGACAGACTCAGGCCTGATGATAAAGTCGGTAAAATTCAACGAAATAGCCACTTACTTCCCGGATCTCAACCTCACCGGCGCCATATTCCCCTACGGCAAGGACGGCGACTGGACAGTGAGCAACTTCGGCGGCCTCACCGGCATCCTCATTCCCGCCAAGGGCACCACAGTAGCTCTCGACGAAGACTCATGGACGCTCTATAAGCGATGCATCCGCAACTATGAAGGCCACCCGGAAGCATACTTCAACGAGGCCGAAGGTCGAGCATATATCGACGGTGCCCCCGCCGATACCTACACCTTCACGATGGACTACTACTTCATGGTGGGCGACAACCGCGACAACTCGCAGGACTCGCGCTACTGGGGCTTCGTGCCTGAGGATCATATCGTTGGAACACCCATCATCGTGCTTGCATCCATCGACCCGACACGCTCACTCTTCGACGGCGGCATCCGCTTCAACCGTTTCCTCAAGGACGCCAACCCGGACAAGTAACCACCTGCAAGCCTGCGCTTTATGACAGCAAATGAGCGTCATCCCCTGCAGCGCTACCCCTCCGGCAGCGCGGTACTCCTGCCGCCTCAACTATGGGGCTCGGTAGCCTTCTACGCCACTGCTGCCATGTATCCTGCGGCGCTCATCGACACGCGTATGCGCTTCGACAAACGCCTCAAGAGCGCCCACCGCTACGCCATCGCCGACACCCGCGGACGCCTCGACCTCACCGTCCCCGTGAGCCATCCCGCAGCCGACGCCCCCCGCGACTGGGAGCACACCCTCGTGTCGCCCCACGGACGCTGGTGGGAGGTGCACCGCACAGCCCTCGAATCGGCCTATGGCCGCACACCATTCTTCGAATTCTACATCGACCGCCTCGCCCCGCTGTTCAGCGAGGACGTTTGCGGCCGCAGTGTGGGAGCCCTCGTCACTGCCGCCGACGGCACCATACGCGCCATTCTCGGCCTCGCCCCGGCGGCGCAGACTGTCAGTGAATCAGCCCTCACCAATCACGCCTTGACTGCCACAGACATGCCCGCAGGCGACACGATAGCGCAGATTCACGACCTGCGGCGCTGCGACTTCACGGCACTCCCTTGCCCCCGCCGCTACTGGCAGGTACGCGGCGACGTGCTCGGATTCATCGACCGCCTCAGCATCCTCGACCTGATTTTCAACCTCGGCCCCGAAGCACCGCTTTACCTCTGCGCCGACAGCCACCACGAATTCAGCGCCACCCCCAGGCCTACTGAGAAAAAATCACTACCTTTGTCGCCTCATGAGCTCGGGTAAAGTATATAGATGGTCGTTCATAGACAGAGTGTTGTCGGCCGTACTCAATTTCGGCACCAACATCGCTCTGACGCGCATGCTGACAGAAGCCGACTTCGGCCTGTTGGCAATGATCGCAATATTCGTCGCCGTAGCCTCCGACCTCGCCAACTGCGGCATGGTCGACGGACTCATCCACAAGCTCAAGCCCACTGCTACCGACTACGGCACTATGTTCCTTTCCATCTCCTCGATGGGATTATTTTTCGGGCTGCTATTCTTCTTCGGCGCACCACTGTTTGCGGCCTTTTTCGAGCAGCCGGCTCTGGCAGATATCATGCGCGTATGCGGCATATGCTTCTTCTTCCAATGTATGTACGGCACCATCGAGGCGTATATGCGCAAGCATCTGAGGATGAAAGCAATATGTATAGCTCGTATCAGCGCTGTAGCCACCGCCGACGCCATCGGCATCATCCTTGCCGCCAAAGGCTACGGCTATTGGGCCCTCGTAGCCACTCAGATGCTTGTGTCGGTGATTCTTTTCTTCTACTTCCTCGTAGCCGCCCGCTGGTTCCCGAAGCTGCAATTCAGCGTCAAGTCTTTCCGCGAACTGTTCAACTATGGCATACATCTGATGCTCGCATATCTGGGCACACTGGTGTCCAAGAACATCAATACATCCGTGCTCGGCAAAGCCTTCTCACCCTCTGTATCAGGCGTGTACTACCAGGGTGCCAAACTCGCCGCCGTCCCCTTCGGCGTCACTGAAACATCGCTCAACATGCCCTTCTTCGCCGTAGCATCCAACGAGCCCGACGACGAGCGACGCCGTGCCCTCATAGTGGAGATGATGCCGCGCATCGTTGGCATCAACGCATTCATTATGATGTACTTGATGGTGATAGGACATCCCGTGATAGGACTTATGTACGGCAGTGTATGGCTCGCCGCAGTGCCCATACTGCGAATCCTTGCAGTATATGAATTCATGGCCACTACGAAATTCTTCTGCCAGACAATATGCAAAATCTACGACAGCACCCGCCTCATCCGCAATCTTGCCTTCGGTGAGATAGTGCTGCAACTGGCGCTGCTCGCCGCAATGTTCCGCTACGGCATCCTGTGGGTGGCATGGAGCCAGGCGCTGGCAGTGTCCATGATGCTGGTGCTCTACTTCGTGGTGTGTGCACGCCGCACTGGTCTGCGCGTCAGCGTATTCTATCGCATGATGTGGGAAGCGCTATGGCTACCGGCTCTCGCCGCTCTCGTCACCTTAGCCGTCCACTATGGGATAGGCTCGCTGTGGCAGCTCAACAACTTCATGAGCTGCGTCGTGGTGACTCTCGCCTACGGCCTCACCACCATCTGCGTGGGCGAGATATTCCACCCGCGTGTGTACATGTCATGGCGCAACCGCCTCATCAGACGCCGCGCCTGACAGCACACACGTTGTGCTGATTATCAGATTTTAGGGACTAAATCTGACATATCATCTCCACATGACCTATGGGCAAATCGGTGGAAAAGAGCAACGGTACCCGGCTCTCACACTCCACCAGGCAACGCACACGATAGCCCGACGGACGACCCTGATAATAGTACTCGAAAGTACAGTTGTAGACGCTGAAATCAGCACCGTCCACAGAGCAATCTTCTACACCATTGTAAGTAATGCTCACATTCTGATTCGCCCCCGAAGCACCCGTCACAGGGAGCACCACCGTCGCCCCATTGGTCATATCCGCCAGCGGCAGATACCTGAAACTATAGAAAAGCCCGAGCATATCGGTCGTGATTTTAATGGCCTCCATAGTCGATGACGAAGCGTCGAGCTGTCCCGCACCGGCAGTGTTGCGGTACGAGGCCGGGTCGGACATGCTGAACGTACCGTCGAGATATTCGGACGTCCGCGGCTTCGAGTACCAGCCATTCTGATACACCACCTGCTCGCGCACGGCCGCCGGCCCCGGCTGATGCGACATACGCGCCACAAGTGTATCCTGCACGCAGTAGACGCGCCCGCCCCAGGAGATACTGTTGCCATCCATAGTGGCCGTGAACAGATCGCCCTGAGTATTTATATGTACACACGCGTGTGCGGCAGTCTTGTTGATGATGCCGAACTTATATTTTATCTTATAATGATACACATCTTGCTGCGCCGATACAGATGTCACCAGGCCCATCAGGACCGCAAAAATGCAAAGGATACGTTTCATAGGATGCAAATTAGAGAAAAACATGCTATAAAAACGCCGCTGATACAGCAAAAGTTTTGGAGATTCAACATCGAAGTGCAAAATGCATCGATCTGAATAGCCCCTATAT
>CAMWKV010000047.1 GCA_947174915.1 uncultured Porphyromonadaceae bacterium
GGAGAAGCACGGTACATCGGCTTCGCCGGCTACGGCCTTGGCAAGAAGGGTTTTACCCGTTCCCGGAGGGCCTACGAGCAGTGCTCCTTTGGGTATCTTGCCGCCGAGTTCGGTATATCGGCCGGGATTCTTGAGGAATTCCACGATTTCCTCAATCTCCGTCTTGGCTTCAGACAGGCCGGCTACATCCTTGAAGGTCACTTTGTCGGCATTGTCTTTGTCGAAGAGCATCGCTTTCGACTTGCCCACGCTGAAGATGCCACCGCCACCGGCGTTGCCGCCGGCACCACCGCTCATGCGACGCATGATGTAGAACCACAGGGCTATCATCAGGGCGAAAGGCAGGATGGACCATAGCATGTTGCCGAACTGGCTGCTTTGCTCGTACTCGACCTCGCCGGTGAAAGCGCCGGACTCACGCCATTTCTCTATCTGGTCCTGTACCTTGTCGGCAGAGGGGATGTTGGCTTCGACTTTGGCGTGGATGTTCTGGCCGGCAGCGAAATTGGAGCCGCGGAAGATTGCACTGGCAAGTGAATCGGTGAGGGTACCTTCCATCATCTTCTTGTCGTTGTACACAACAATCTTGGTGATACCGTGGTCGCGCTCTACATAATTCTCGAAGTCGCTGTAGCTCACCGATTTGGTGACAGTATTATTGTCGAAGTAGAATATGCCGCCAAGAAATACGATAACTATGGCGTACATCCACCAAAGGCTGAAGTTGAAGGGGCCTTTCTGTGGCTTTTTAGGGCCTGTCGGTGCTGTGGGTGACATTTTATGTTAGGCTTTTGTAATGTTCGTGATAGAATGATAAGTATCTGACCGGCAGTGTCAGTCAAGGTCGGGTATTTCTGTGATGACGGCGTCGCCCCATAGGTCTTCGAGGCTGTAGCGCTGGCGAGTCTCGGGCATGAATATGTGTACCCAGATGTCGCCGTAGTCCATCACCACCCAGTCGGTGCCTTCTTCGCCGTCGATACCGTAGAGTCGTGAGCCGCCGTGCTTGCGCACATACTCTTCCACACTGTCGGCGATAGCGGCGGTGTGCATGGTGCTGGTACCCTCGGCAATGATGAACATGCCGGTGGCGGCGCTGTCGATGTCGCTGAGGTCAACAACTGTGATGCCGCGGCCTTTGCGGTCGCGGATACCTTCTATTATGAGTTCCCGCATGTCGGGAGCAGATGTACTTTGTGTCATATCTTTCGAGATGCAAATGTAATGAAATTTCGCGAGCTGTACTGTGACTTCCGCTCGGAAGGGATATATGATTTATTTTATTAACAATTCATTGGCCGAAAAGTGCGCCGGGCTGTGTTTTTTTGCCTCCTCTGAGGCTTCGTCTGACCTATGCTGCTTATTCATAGTTCATCGTCTTGGCCGGGTCGATGCTCGAAGCAAGGCGCGCCGGCAGTATGAGTATGAGCCACGCTGCTACGATGACTCCTATATTGAGAAGCACCATCGACCAGGGGTGTATCTCCACCGGCACGGCATCGAGATAGTACATCTCCGGATCGAGCGGCAGGATGTGTGTATATGACTGAAGCAGAAGTAGTCCGAGTCCGAGGACGTTGCCTATGATCATGCCGGTACCCACCAGACGCATAGCCATGCTGATGAATATACGGCGAATCTGATTTTTTGTGGCACCGAGTGCCCTCAGGGTGCCTATCATCGGCACATGGTCGAGGATGAGGATGAAGAGGCTCGATATAAGCGTGAGGGCTGCCACGGCGAGCATGAGCAGGAAGATGACCAGCACATTGGTGTCCAGCAGCGAGAGCCAGTTGAAATACAGTGCCCCCGAGCGCGTGATATTGTCAACAGGATATATCTCGCTGAGATGTCGCGAGATAGCAGCATCAACCATAGCCTTCTGCAGCCGCTCGGCAACGGGAGCTATGCTGTCGAAGTCAAGGCCGCGGAGGTCTATACGGTCCACGGTGAGCGAGTCGACACCTTCTACACTCTGCAGGGCGTCAAGCGAGGCGTAAGCCACGGTACTGTCGTACTCCCCGAAATTCGATACAAAGAGGCCGGCGATGCGGTTGCGGCGAACCTTGATGGCATCGTCGACGAAGAAGGTAGTGTACACCTTGTCACCCACGCTGAGACCGAGCGCCGAGGCGGTGGCGCGCGATAGCACTATGTCGTTGCGGCACGAGTCGGCGCAGTAGTCGGGCCACGAGCCTTCTACGATGTTGCCGCGCTCGAAGGTGAAATCTGACGTGGCATCGCGGGCCATGAAAATGACGGTCTCGAAGTCCTCGTCGGTCTTGATGAGGCCCGGCGTGCGCATGGCGGGAGCTATCTCTGCACCGGGTACCGCTTCTTCTATTACAGCAATGAGTTCGGGCGTCACCACCACCGACGACTGATGCGCTGTCGGGGCGGCCACAACGGATATCTCGGCGTCGAATCCCGCCAGGCGCTCCTTGATACCGTTCTTGAATCCTACCACTATGGCCAGAGTGAACTCCAGTATCATAAGTGCCAGGGCTACTCCGGCGATGGCTGTCACCACGCCGGCACTGCCGCTGGCCGAACTGCGCAGACTCAGTCGCTGCGCTATCCAACTGCTTACTCCGGGATTCAATCTCTTGCTGCTCATGGTGTTGGCTTATGGTTGTAACTTTTCTATCACAGCGTCGGCAAGGATATTGCCCCATAGATTGTAGCCGGCGACGGTGAAGTGTACGCCGTCGCGTCCCATGATACCGGCGCTGCGCATGGCGGCTGCTCCGCCGGCTATAGCATACTGGTTGAGATAGGGTACGCCGAGGCTTTCGGCAGTAGTGCGTATGGCGCGTGCCATCTCGGCAGCACGGGTGTTGATGACGCTCACGGTGGAGCGGCGGCGGTTCTTGCGGCGACGCACCTTGCGATAACATTCTGTCGGACCGACAAGCAGTATTTTCGCCTCAGGGCAGTTCGTCTGCAATGTGCGCACCATATCGGTGACAGCAGCGCTGATGTCGTCGGCGGTAGTGCGGCCGAAGGCTTCGTTGGTGCCGAGGGCCACGATGACGAGATTGGGCCGGAGGCGGTGCAGCCCTGTGCCGAAATTGTCAACGCCTGTGTATGAGGCGAAGGTGGCGCCATTGTTACCAATGGAGTGAGTGGTCACGCCATGGGTGTCGGAGATGAACTCCACGCCGCCGTAGACGGTGGACTCGTCGCCCATGAGCTCTATCTCGAAGTCATTCGCCTTGCAGGGTAGAGTCACTAAGGGTGCTCCGTCGGCGTCGATGGTCGCGGAGAACTCAACGGGTCGTCCGTCGCATCGTACGGCGAGCACTTCGGGGCACGACCCGCAGGTGTGAAAACGCAACGACGAAGCCGGTTCGGGGCTGCTGAGTTGCAGGGTGTGACTCCCTGAGAGCGGACGGATGCCCACCCCGGTGAAAGGCATATCGAACGACCAGGGCATGCGCATCATTTTCGACGACAGGTATTCGTCGGCCATACGGAAGCTATAGTCGTTGGGCTGATTGGTGCCGGCCAGACGGAAAGGTATCGCTATGCCGCGTCCGGCGGACGAACCGTGCGCAAGGCGTCGGCGTAGTACCGAGCCGCCGAAGTCGGCCTGTACATGCGAGTCGCCCAGATATACGACGGTGAAGAGGGTATCGCCGGCAATGGCAGATCGATAGAGCTCGCCGAGCTCGTCCCACTTGTCGCCGTTGAGCGCTATGTGTTTGTGTTTGAGGCGCAGGAATGGGTAGCGCGAGTAATCGAAAGTCTCAACAGCCACGTCGTCGCTGCAGTCGGACGCGCCCTGCTCAATCTCGGGATTGAGACGAAGTTCTGTCTGGGCATCGTCGTCAGCATAGACGGCGAGCACCGCGATACTTATGAGCATGGTGACGAAAAATCGCAGATTCATTGGTCGAGGGCTTTTTCGATAGCTTTATGGAAGAGCTTGGCCAATTCCTTGCCACCGGCATGATTGAGATGGATATAGTCGGCGTTGACGAGTTTGCGGTCGCGCCAGTCAACGATGCTGCCGGGGCCACCCATGGCCAGTCGGGTGTCGTAGAAATGCGTGCCGGTGCGTCGAGCCAGTTCGCGCTGAGCCTTGGTCATAGCTCCGGCTGTACCGAGCGAAGTCACTGTGCCGTCGACTTTTACGCCTCGGTCGCCCACGCCCATGATGATAATGTCGGCCTTGGGATATTGCTTGCGCAGTGCTTCTATACTCTTGACCATCTGCAGCATATATGGTGTATAGTCTTTCTGCTCGCCGCTGAGCACGTTCATGCCGTACTCGACGATTATGAGATCGTAGTCGGCTACGGAGCGCAGTTGCGACGTGAGGCCGTACTTGATGCTTCGAAGATTCAGACCACTGTTGCCGCGCACGGACATACAGTCGACGGCCACTCCGGCATCGCCGTCGAGGTACACTCCGAGTCCCACCAGCCCCGGCACGTCGGAGCTGATTTTGACCGAGCCCGTATAGGCCGGCAGGGTGATGGTCTGCACTGCTCCTGAGGCGTATACTGTCTGAGAAGTCGATGCACCGGCAGGGGTGCTGATGCTCACGGTACCGCTGTCGGGGGCGATGAAAGCGAAGGTGGTATGGGTCCAGCGATCTGTACCGCGATACTTGGATGTACCGGCATACGAGGCTGTTGCCGAGCCCGCTGCTTTGCCGTAGGCACCGGGGAGGATGCGGAGGCTGTCACTGCGCCCCATGTTGCGGATGTCATGCATACTCCAGCCGCTGCCGCTCTGTGTCACAGAGTTGCGGAATCCGGGGAAATCACTGTGCATCGCCATATAGCCCACGCCGGCGCCCCCGTAGGTCTCGCGGAAACAGTCGCGCAGATTCTGGCAGAATATGTCACCCTCGATATACGAATCGCCTACCACAGCCACACGCACGGGACGTCGGTCGGCTTCGGCAAGGGCGGCCTTGAAGCGTGCGAGGACGGGCGCACCGCTATAGTTCTCGATAGAGTTCGGCACGATTTCCGCAGGTGGCGGCACGTCGTACACTTTCAGTGAGTCGCCATCCTCTTCTGCTATGCTGTCGGCTGCTGACACACCGATTTCGGGACCGGGATTGGCGCCTTCCGCACCGCCAGGAGCATCGCTTGCACCGTTCAGAAGTTCTTCGAGTTCGGGGTCGACGATGGACTGCACACTCGCGCTGACTGCCTCGGTAGCAGTAGGCATGAGGTCGGCGAGGAGGTTGAAACTCTTCACACGGTTGCCTGTCAGCTCGGCCCATGGCATCATGGACAGGAGAGCCAGCAGACCGACTGTCAGCAGAGTAAGTCGGAGTATGTATTGGTCAGACGAATTGTTTAATTGCATCAGTATTGATTCAAAATGCTGACGAGGGGCAGAGCCTTAGCTTCGGTCTCGGCCCATTCTTCAGCGGGGTTGGAGAGAGGGGTAATGCCGCTGCCGCTGTACACGCACCAGTGGCGGCTGTCGAAGTTGACGCATCGGAGCATGGCGTACACTGTGCCGGGAGTGGAGAAAAGTCCGGCGTAGAAGCGGCGTGGACGCGATTCGAAGGTGTTGATGTCTTCGATAGCGTCGGAGAGGGGAAAGCCGGCAACAGCCGGTGTAGGGTATATGGCCGACGCAAGGGTGTTGACGTCGATACCGTGCACTACGATGGGGGTACACAAGTGCTCGATGTTGCGATATATGAGTGCCCGCGGCTCAAGCGGCTCAATCTCAACTGCGCCCTCAATCGAAGTACCGCCCCCCGCCTCAGCACGGTCACGGCGCGACAGTCCCGCATCACCCGCCTTAGCTCGCGCTGCGGCGGCACGGGTGCAGATGTCCTCCACTACCCAGCGGTGCTCCTCCAGGTTCTTGTAGTCCCACGGAGCCTCCGTGTGCGCGGCGCGCGTGCCCGCAAGCGCGCGTGTGAGGACGCCGCCTTCAGGTCGTTCTACAGCCACGAGTTCGGGCGATGCCCCCATCCACCAGCCAGTATCAGGATGGCGGAAGATAAAGCAGAAGGCACAGCCGAAGGGCTTGAAATAACTCTCTATAAGCTCTTTGCCCGGAGCAGACTTGAACTCGCCGCAAATGCAGCGGGCTATGACCGTCTTGCCTCCGCGGGCGGCTGCCCGCGCAGCCACGGCGGCTACGGATTCCAGATACTCGGACCTGGGTGTCGATACCTGCTCCACCGCATGACCGAATGCATCATCGTCAGGCACACCGATGGTATGATTCCACGGTGCTATACACACGCCATCTCCATGAAGGCAACCGTCAGCAAAGGTCAGCCCTTCAACGTATTGCCACTCTTCGCCGGGTCGGCGCCATGCTGCAAATGACTCAGGATACTGTGACTCCATCAAGTCCGTACGCTGCGCATCCGGTGATGAGTACCTGACGGATATCTCCCGGCTGCAGGGTTTCACTTGAGCTTACATTAACTATGTAGTCCACGTCCGGCGAGTCGAATTCTGTGCGTCCGAAGTAGTGTCCGTCCTCGGCCTTGGCGTCGATGATGACGCGGAGGGTACGGCCCACTTCCTGCTGCTGTATTTCGGCGGCTATCTCATCTTGGAGTGCTAAGAGTTCTTCGAGACGCTCCTGCTTCACCTCTGCAGGTATTGTGTCGGGGAGGTGCTGTGCGGCGTAGGTGCCTTCTTCTTCGCTGTAGGTGAAGGCGCCGAGGCGTTCGAAGCGAGCCTCCTGCACGAAGTCGAGCAGGTTGCGGAAAGCCTCATCGGTCTCGCCGGGGAAGCCCACCATCATAGTGGTGCGCAGGTGTATGCCCGGCACTTCGCGACGTATGCGTGCCAGGAGTTCACGCGTGCCGGCAGCGTCGATATGTCGGCGCATGGCAGTGAGCACCTCGTCGTCGATGTGCTGAAGAGCGATGTCGAGATATTTGCAGATATTGTCGTGACGCGCCATCACAGGCAGGATACCGTAGGGGAAGTCGGCCGGGTAGGCGTAGTGCAGACGTATCATCTCCACGCCGGGGATGACGGCAAGGCGTTCGAGGAGCTCGGCGAGCGGTTCTGCCGAAGCCCCGGGCAGGTCACGGCCGTAGGACGATAGGTCCTGACAGATGATATTGAATTCGCGCACGCCGTCGGCAACGAGGGCTTTCACCTCAGCCTCGATATCGTCGATGGTGCGTGAGTGTATGCGCCCTGTTATCAGCGGGATAGCGCAGTAGGCGCAGAAGCGGTTGCAGCCTTCGGATATCTTGATATAGGCCTGGTAGGGCGGGGTGGACAGCTTGCGGCCACACTCCGGCAGTTTCTCCGTAGCTGCGTGGTTGCCCTTGTCGCGGATAGCCTCCACGATACCTGTCCAGTCGAACTTGCCGTAGATGCCGTCAAGCTCGGGGATTTCCTCGCGGAGCTCGTCGCGGTAGCGCTCGGTGAGGCAGCCCATGGCGTAGAGTCCACGGATACGACGGCGACGACGCTGCTCGGCGAGCTTCAGAAGCACGAGCACGGATTCTTCCTTGGCATCGCCTATGAAGCCGCAGGTGTTCACCACCACCACACTGCCGCGCGGCGGTTCGCGGTCGAAGTCAACCTTGAATCCGAGAGCTTCGAGTTGGCCTGCAAGACGCTCGGAATCAACAAGATTCTTCGAGCAGCCCATGTTGATGACGGTGATATGCTGCGCACTCGTCGCGGCAGAGGATGTCTTTTTCGTCATGCCTCTCATTTTTTGCCGAAGAGTGACTTCACGAAGGCCTGTTTGTCGAATAGCTGCAGGTCATCGATACCTTCACCGATGCCGATATATTTCACCGGTATTTTGAACTGGTCTGAGATGCCGATTACAACGCCACCGCGCGCGGTGCCGTCGAGCTTGGTCACAGCGAGGTGTGTCACCTGGGTAGCTTCGGAGAACTGGCGGGCCTGCTCGAAAGCGTTCTGACCCGTAGAACCGTCGAGGACGAGCAGCACTTCGTTGGGTGCACCGGGTACTACCTTGTCCATCACGCGTTTGATTTTCGACAGCTCGTCCATGAGGCCCTTCTTGTTGTGCAGGCGGCCGGCGGTGTCAATGATAACAACGTCGATATCCTGAGCCACTGCCGATGCGAGGGTGTCATGAGCCACGGAGGCAGCATCGCTGCCGAGATTCTGACGTACGACCGGCACATCGGCGCGGCGTCCCCACTCCTCGAGCTGCTCGATGGCTGCTGCGCGGAAGGTATCGGCGGCGCCAAGCATCACCTTCAGTCCGGCCTTGGTATAGAGGCGGGCGAGCTTGCCGATAGTGGTGGTCTTGCCCACACCGTTGACACCCACCACCATGATGACATAGGGCTTCTTGCCTTCGGGAAGAACCTCGTCGGCGGTGTCGTTCTGTGCGAGCATATCGCAGATTTCGTCGCACAGCATGTCGTTGAGTTCGTCCACGTTGACGTACTTGTCGCGCTGCACTCGTTTCTGTATGCGGTCGATGATTTTCAGCGTTGTCTCTGCACCCACATCGCTGGTGATGAACACTTCCTCAAGGTCGTCCAGGAAGTCGTCGTCGATGGTGCTTCGACCGGCTATGGCGCGACGTAACTTCCCGAAAACGCCCTCTTTAGTCTTCTGAAGGCCCTGATCGAGCTTGACTTGTTCCTGTTCCTGATCGATGTCGGCTTGCGGTGTGCCTTGATCGGGAGTGTTTTTTTTCTTTCTGAAAAAATCTGCGAATCCCATTGAATATATTGTTATTAGGATGCAAAATTACGAAAATATCCTCATTGTAGCAAATCTATCTCACGCATCCATGCCTCGGACGAGGCATCCGACGGCATACGCCAGTCTCCGCGAGGCGACAGACACACGCTGCCCACTTTCGGCGAGTCGGGCAGACACGAGCGTTTGAACTGCTGAGTGAAGAAGCGACGGAAGAATGTGCGCAGCCATTTGAGGATGGTGGCGCGCTCGTAGCTGTCGCCGAAAGCCTTGAGAGCCAGCAGGAAGATGCGGCGAGGGCTGAAGCCGTAGCGCAGCACATAGTAGAGGAAGAAATCGTGCAACTCGTACGGTCCCACGAGGTCCTCCGTCCGCTGATCGATGGTGCCGTCCTCACGTGCCGGCAGCAGCTCGGGGCTGATGGGCGTGTCGATGATGTCGAGTAGTGCGCGGCGTTCATCGGCGTTGTCGGTGCGCTCGGCGTACCAGCGGGTGAGGTAGCGCACAAGGGTCTTGGGCACACCGGCATTGACGCCGTACATGGACATGTGGTCGCCGTTGTATGTAGCCCAACCAAGAGCAAGCTCGGAGAGGTCGCCGGTGCCCAGTACCATACCTCCGGTCTCGTTGGCGATATCCATCAGTATCATTGTACGCATGCGCGCCTGCGAGTTTTCATACGTCACATCGTGCACCTCGGGGTCGTGGCCAATGTCGCTGAAATGTTGCTGCACACCGGGCACGATGCTCACCTCACGCACGGATATGCCCAGGGCCTCCATCAGCAGGGTGGCGTTGGAGTGGGTGCGCTTGGTGGTGCCGAAGCCGGGCATCGTCACGCCTATGATACCTCGACGGTCGAGCCCTAAGAGGTCGAAGGCGCGAGTGGCTACGAGGAGTGCCAGCGTAGAGTCCAGGCCGCCGCTGATACCTATCGTGAGGGAGCGGCAATGCGTTGCCTCAAGGCGTTTGGCCAGCGCCGCGGTCTGTATGGACGTGATTTCGAGGCAACGCTCATCGAGAATTTCACCATTGGCGGGCACGAAGGGATGCGGGTCTACATCTCGCATGAGTTGCCAGCCCGTGGTCGTGAATTTCTTGTCGTGCAGTGCTGAGAACTCTTCGCTGCTATGTATCAGCGGTATAGCATAGACGCTCGGTTGAGCAGTGTCGGACGATATGGATTCTTTCACAGCTACTCCGTTGTGTCGGCGGCAGTTCTCGAAAGTGCCGTTGTGCATACGGTCGCGGCGAATTGCTTCGATGTCTACATCGGTGACAATTAGCTGATTGCCATGCTGCCAGCGTTTGTTGGCGGTGAGCATGCGCCCGTTCTCGGCAACGAATAGTTTGGCGTCGAACACCAGGTCTGTCGACGACTCGCCGAACCCCGCCGAGGCGTAGGCATAGGCGCACAGGCAGCGGGCCGACTGCTGAGCTACGAGACTGCGAAGATAGTCATACTTGCCTATGATATCGTCGCTGGCCGAGAGATTGACCATCACCTCGGCACCGGCCATGGCGAGGCGCATACTCGGCGCGACAGGTGCCCATAAATCCTCGCATATCTCGGCCGAGACATTCACGCCCTTGTGACAGATGATAGCCGCTCCGACGGGGACAGTGCTTCCGGCAACGGTAGCTGTGAGCGGCTGTTCCGCTGCGGGAGCGAACCAGCGGGCTTCGTAGAATTCGTTATAGTTCGGGATATAAGTTTTCGGCACAGCCGCCACGATAGTACCGTTGCAGATTGCTACGGCACAGTTGTACAGCACATTACCGGCATAGACGGGCACACCGATCCATGTCAGCAGTCCCGGCAGCTCCGTGCTGAGTGCCAACAGCTCGGCAACCGCCTTGTTGCAGCTGTCGAGCAGCGACTGATTGTGGAACAGGTCAGCGCAGGTATAGGCCGTGATGCACAGCTCCGGCAGAACGAGCATATCGGCACATGAGCCGGCTGCCTCGCGCATGAGTTGGGATATATTGGCGGCATTTGCGGCGGGGTCTGCCACGGTCACCTTAGGCGCCCCGGCTGCTACACGAAAAAAACCTTCTTTCATACTTTCGATGTTTATCTACAAAAATACGTCATCTACCTCAGGCGTCGGGCGGTGCGTTCGTCAGCCGCGGCGGCATCAAGCTCGTAGAGGGCGCGATGGAGGGCGGCGCGTTCGAGGTACAGCTCGCGGGCGGAGGGGTAGCGCTCCAGTGCTTCCGCGATAGTGCTCCCGGCTTCGCTATATTCTTCGAGTGCTATGAGTGTATGTGCCAGCAGGGCGTAGTTCGGCACGTCCGGCTCGGCCTTCACCATCCGTCGCACATAGGGCAGTGCTTCCCGGTAACGCGATTGCTCCGTCAGCAGTGTGCCCATGGCCATTGCAGTCGACTCACCCTCAGGCTCTGTGGCGGCGAGGATGCCGAAGTCGCGCTCGGCGGTGGCAACATCACGGGCCATCAAGGCTATCATACCGTGATAGAAACGGCCTTCCGTGCTTAGCGAATCAAGTTCGAGCAGATTGCCATAACCCTTGTACGCATCCTGCAAACGACCCATCTTGAGGAGCACGCGGGCGCGATGACCCACCACGGTGCGCATGGCGGGTGCTTGGCGCAGTATATGGTCGAAGGTGGTGAGCGCCATGCTGTCGCGGTCAGTGTAGGCGTACACCATGCCGAGATTGGACAGCAACAGCAGATTCGACGGCGAGTTGGGACGCATGCTCACTGCCTCCATTATCCGAGCCTCGGCATCATCGTAGCGTCCGTCGGCGATGGCCTTGTCGGCTTGCTCGGAGAGCAGAAAGTAGGGGTCTTCCTCATCCTCAGGTACAGCCTTGTCCTCATCGTCCTTCGTCGGCAGCGGTACCTCCACGGTGCCGTGATGACTCGGGATGGTGATGGTCGACGGCGCCGGGCTGGCACCGAGGGTGATGGGTGCTTTCGCTCCGGCAGTCAAGGTGCCGAGAGTGCCAAGAAGCAGGATGGCTATCGTAGCTTTCATTTCTTCTTGGCCGCCGGTTCCGGGGCGTATTGATTCGGATAGTCTATGTGCACCCGCTTGTGCGTAAGTGCCCATACTATCAGCAAGATGCCGAGAGCTACGAAAGGTATGCTCAGGAGCTGGCCCATGTTATAGGTCATGGCGGCTTCGAAAGGCACCTGGTCGTTCTTGATAAATTCGATGAGGAAACGCGACCCGAAAGTGCCTATGAGGAAGGTGCCGAAGAGAAGTCCGGGACGTTCGCCGGCGTTGCGCTTCCAGTACATCCACATCATCAGGCCGAAGAGTGCCAGATAGGTCAGCGCCTCATAGATCTGCGTGGGATGGCAGGCGAGGGGTGCGTACACTTGCTGCCACTCGGCGGACCGAACGAAGCGGAAGCCCCATGGCAGGTCCGTGGCGTGCCCGAATATCTCGCTGTTCATCAGGTTGCCTATACGTATCAGGCAGCCCACCAGCGCGATAGCTACCGTCAGGCGGTCGAATGTCCACAGGGGATTGCGCTTAGTGGTGAAGATGGAGAAGAGTATCACTGCTATGATGATGCCTATGGCACCGCCATGACTGGCAAGACCACCCTCCCAGGTGGCGAGTATCTTCCACGGATGAGCGCTGTAATAGTCCCATTGATAGAAGAATACATGTCCCAGGCGGGCACCGACGACGGTGGCGACACCTACATAGATGAGCAGGATGCCGAGCCAGCGTTCGGGTGCCCCCTCGCGTTTGAACATCTTGGCTACGATATTGAATCCTATCCAGAAGCCTATAGCGAACATAAGGCCGTACCAGCGCACGGTGATGAAGCCGCTGAAGATGTCGGGATTAACATCCCAGGTGATGAATGAAGGTAGCATATTGTCTTATTGCTTGGTGGACTTATCTTTCTCGAAGTATTTGCGTGTCGCACGGTGCACCTTGGGGCTGAGGAGTAACAGCGCCATCATGGTGGGTATCGCCATCAGGGCGTAGAACAGGTCGCATGCACCTACGGCCGCCTCCAGCGGTACCACGGCGAATACTACCAGCGACGCAAGGAACACCCAAGCGTAGTACTTGCCACGACGGGTGCCGAAGAGATAGTTGGCGCAGGTGGTACCGTAGAAGGAGTAGGAGAACATCGACGACATCGCGAAGCATATCACAATGCACATCAGCAGGATATCACCCGCCGGGATGGCTTTGCCGAAGGCTTCCATCGCCACTTCGAGTCCTTTCACTCCCTCTACGTCAATGTTGCCGCACAGAAGGATGGCTATGGCAGTCAGAGTGCATACCAGGCCCGAGTCGATACTTGGTCCGAGCATGGCAACGAGGCCTTCCCGGACCGGGCGGGTGTTGCCCGATGCACCGTGCATGATGGACGCCGTGCCTATGCCGGCGTCATTGACAAGGGCTGCGCGTCGCGCTCCTATGATGGCTATACCCGCAAGGGCGCCCACCCCGGCGCGCAGGTTGAAAGCTTCGGTGAAGATGCTCTTGAACACCCCGGGGACGCCCTCGATATTGGTGATGATAATGAACAGCACCATCAGGAAGTAAAGACCCACCATGAAAGGTACCATCACAGTCGCCACGCTCGCTATGCGCTTGATACCGCCGAGTATGACGACTCCTACCACCACCGCCACAGCGGCGCCGAAAAGGAGGCGGAAGGTCTGTACATTGTCAAGCCCTATGCCCGATCCGACAGAACTGAGAAAACTGCTCGACGCTATACTGTCAGGACGCGTGAAGGTAGCCATGAACGCCTCTGTCAGCTGGTTGGCATTCATGATACACAGCGTGCCGAAGAGGCCCGCGATGGCGAAGAAGCGCGCCAGAGGTTTCCATTTAGGCCCGAGGCCTTGCTCGATGATATGCATGGGGCCGCCCTGAGGTTTGCCCTGGTCGTCTTTACCTTTGTACATGATGGCGAGGACTCCTTCGTGATACTTCGTCGCCATACCCACCAGTGCGCTCACCCACATCCAGAATATTGCGCCCGGACCACCCATCACAAGGGCTATCGCCACACCGGCAATATTGCCGAGACCGACAGTGGCCGCGACTACGGAGGCAAGGGCCTGAACCGACGATATCTGGCCGTCGGCACGGTCGCCCGGCGATGGCTTGCGGCGAAGCTCGGCAAGAGCGGCCGGCAGTCGGCGCAGCGACACAGCGCCAGAGCTAATGAACAGATACAGACCGCCGCCTATCAGAAGGAAAAACAGCGGATATCCGCACAGCACCTCGGCGGCATCGATGATAAACTTTCCTATTTTGTCTAACATTCTACAAAGTTAGTGATTATTTCGTACCTCGACAGACCCGCGGCTGTTAAAATAGCTTATACGCGACAATTACCTCTCACGCAGAAAAGGCTGCGCCAAAATTTTGAATTTGACACAGCCTCCACTGTTTGATAGATAAGTGCGTATATCGGACCGAAGGTCTTCGCTAACGCGTACAGGTATCCTGCACGTGTATGAGGTAGTTGATGAGGGATTCGTTCGTGCAGATTATTTCGCGCAGACGCTCGCGATATTTCTCCATATCATCGATATGTCGGCGGGCGACACCCGATTCTTCTGCAGCCTCGATGACAGCAGGTGCCACTACGGTGAGCAGTCGGTGGTCGAAGGGCTTCGGCAGGATGTAGTCAGGCCCGAACTTCAGATTCTCGGCATTGTAAGCCTTGGCGATTTCTACAGGCACAGGCTCCTGGGCCAGGGCAGCGATAGCGCGCGCCGCCGCCACCTTCATCGCTTCGTTGATTTCAGTAGCACGGCAGTCCAGAGCGCCGCGGAAGATGTACGGGAATCCCAGCACATTGTTGATCTGATTCGGATAGTCGCTGCGACCCGTCGCGAAGATGATGTCAGGACGACTTGCGATAGCGAGTTCGTACGCTATCTCAGGCGCAGGGTTGGCGAGAGCGAATACTATAGGCTTGTCTGCCATAGACTTGATCATATCCGGAGTGATTACATCTGCTACCGACAGCCCTAAGAAAACATCAGCTCCCACCATAGCTTCCTCCAGTGTACTGATGTCTCGGTCTGTAGCGAATTCGGCCTTCGACGGAGGCAACTGGCCGCGCTCGCGGGTGATAACACCCTTGCTGTCGCACATCACCACATTGCGATGACGCACACCGAGTTCACAGAACAGACGCGTGCAGGCCACAGCGGCAGCTCCCGCACCGTTCACTACCACCTTCACTTCGCTGATATCCTTGCCCTGAATCTTGAGAGCATTGATAAGAGCTGCCGACGAAATGATAGCCGTACCATGCTGATCGTCATGCATCACAGGGATATCCAACTGCTCCCGGAGAGTGTTCTCTATCTCAAAACACTCAGGCGCCTTGATATCTTCAAGATTGATACCACCGAAAGTAGGAGCCAGACGCTGCACAGTCTTAATGAATTCGTGCGGATCGGATTCGTCTATTTCTATGTCGAATGAGTCGAGACCTGCAAAAATCTTGAACAACAGAGCCTTACCTTCCATTACCGGCTTGGCTGCCTTGGCTCCGATATTGCCGAGGCCGAGCACTGCGGTACCGTTGGATATCACTGCTACGAGATTGCCCTTGTTTGTGTATTCGAATATATCATCAGGATTATCCTTGATTTTCAAACAAGGATATGCCACGCCGGGCGAGTAAGCCAGCGATAGGTCCTCCGGAGTGGAGTATTGTTTGGTGGGCACTACTTCAATCTTACCGGGCCGCGGATAGCGGTGATAGTCGAGAGCCGCCTGTTCGAGATTCTCTTTCATGATGAATATGATTATGAGTTATGATAGTTATATAAGAGCTATGATAGTTATGCTTATGAGTCAAGTCATGAGCGAAAGTTATAAGCTAAGCTATGTAATATAAACACACACAAAGCAAAAATGTGCGAACCATCCCAAAAACAAAATTACAAAAAAAATCAACACCCCCGCCATCCC
>CAMWKV010000048.1 GCA_947174915.1 uncultured Porphyromonadaceae bacterium
AGTCGAAGCTCGTGGATATGCAGCTCTCCGTACGTGCACTCAACTGCCTCAAGAGCGCTGAAGTGGAAACTCTCGCCGAGCTTGTTGTCTTCAACAAGACCGACCTGCTCAAATTCCGCAACTTCGGTAAGAAATCGTTGGTAGAGCTCGAGGAACTGCTCAACAGCCTCAACCTTTCCTTCGGCATGGATATTTCGAAATACAAACTTGATAAAGAATAAGCCCGATGCGACACAATAAATCGTTCAACCACCTCAGCCGCCAGAGCGCGCACCGCGGCTCCATGCTGGCTAACATGACAATTTCTCTGATTCTCCACAAGCGAATCAACACGACACTTGCCAAGGCCAAGGCTCTCCGTGTATACGCCGAGCCCCTGATCAACCGTGCTAAGGAAGACACTATGGCCAACCGTCGTCTCGTATTCAGCTACCTCCAGAACAAGGAAGCTGTGAAGATTCTCTTCCAGGAAGTAGCAGAGAAGATCGCCGACCGTAAGGGCGGTTACACCCGTATCCTCAAGACCGGTAACCGTCTTGGCGACAACGCCAAGATGTGCTTCATTGAGCTCGTTGACTACAACGAAGCTATGCTCAAGGACAAAGACGAGGCCAAGGCTAAGGCCAAGACTCGCCGCGGCGGCAAGAAGAAAGCTGCTGTCGAGAATCCCGTAGCAGAAGCAGCCGCTGCCGAGCCCGAACTCCCCGCAGCAGAATAATTAAAGCCTGTAATACTCATCAGCCCGAGGCCCCAAGCCCCGGGCTGATTTTTTGTATATAGTCCTTATCTGTTCGGTGCAAAAGGTTCCTTAGTGGCAACGTGCTTGGCGGACTGCCTCTCGGCACCTCCGACAAACCTGCTCCGCCAGGAGGGCTTGAAGCACCCGAAGACAAACAGTGCCCTGCGCTCGGCGAGTTGCTTCTCGGCACCTGCGATAAATCTGCTCCGCTTGCCAGCTTGAAGCAGCTGAATGCGGACAGTGCTCTTGCGCTCGGTGGACTGCCTATCGCCACCTGCGACAAGTCTGCTCCGCATGCCAACCATAAGCACCCGAAGGTGGACAGTGCTCTCGCATACGGCGAGTAGAGTGCGGGAAGGATAGCAGGGGGATTGTTACCAGAAGGGGTGGAAGTGGTGTATGGGGCCGTGGCCGTGGCCGATTGTGTAGGCTGCTCCGCTAGCGATAGCTTCGGAGATGTATGATTTTGCGGCTTTGACTGCGGCAGTGAGATCGTAGCCTCGTGCGAGGTAGGCGGCCACTGCCGAGGAAAGGCTGCAGCCTGTGCCGTGGGTGTTTGGGGTGAGGACGCGCGGTGAGCTGAGTGCGAGAATCTCACCGTTTTCGTTATTGTATAGGATGTCTGTCAACAGGTCTTCGGAAGCATTGTTTTTACCGTTATCTTCAGAGCACAGGTGACTGGCCTTGAGGAGGACAGATGCCCCGAAAGTATTGGCGAGTTCGACGGCGGCCTCCGGGAGTTGGCTTGCGTTATCAATTTTCCGGGCAAGTAGTATTTCAGCTTCAGGAATATTTGGGGTTATAATGCGTGCCGCGGGGATAAGAGCCTCTTTTAAGGTGGTGACGGCTTCGGGCTGAAGGAGTGGGTCGCCGGAAGTGGCTACCATGACAGGGTCGAGGACGATTCCGCCGGGTATAGAGTACGCTGAGAGAGTGTCGCGGACGGCAAGAATGAGTTCAGCGGAATGAAGCATGCCGATCTTGATACTGTCGGCGCCGATGTCGTCGAGGCACGACCGTATCTGACCGCGGACGAAGTCGACGGGGATAGGATGTACTCCGGTGACGCCTACAGTGTTTTCGTCGACAACGGCAACGATTGCAGTCATGCCGTAGCAACCGAGTGCAGACACAGTCTTGAGGTCAGCCTGTAGTCCTGCTCCACCACTAGGGTCGCTGCCGGCGATAGACAGAACGCGGTGATACTTTTTCATATTTTCCATTGTTCCATTTTATAGGCTGAATCCCAAAAATGTAGTTCATTAGAATTCGAGGAGGTGTGTGTCGAAGGTGAGGAGGTCGATGGAGAAGAGTCGGGAGGTGAGGGGAGAGGGGACGCCGGCAATCAGTTTGATAGCTTCCAGGGCTTCGATAGAGGCTATTATACCCGGCACAGGACCGACTACGCCGGCTACGGTGCGTGGTTGGCTGCACAGATATTCGCGCTCGTACAGGTCGGCTAAACTTCTGCCGGAACCGTGTACGAATACGGTGACTTGTCCGGAGAACGGCCCGATGGCTCCGAATATCCAGCTCTTGTGGAGCTGCGCGCATGTGTCGTTGATGAGGAAGCGCGTAGGGAAGTTGTCGGTGCAGTCTACCACGAGATCGTAATTTTTGAATATCTGCCCGGCATTGTCTTGCGATAAAAATTCGTTGTGGCATTCAATCCGAGTGTGGTTCGAACGTGCGGCAAGAAATTCTGTAGCGCAGACGGCTTTGGGGAGTCCTAACTGAGCTTCGGTGTAGAGTACCTGGCGGTGCAGGTTCGTGAGTGATACCGTGTCAGCGTCAATCAATCCTATCCGTCCGATTCCTGCGCCGTTGAGGTATGTGGCTACTATTGAGCCGAGTCCGCCGACACCTACTATTAAAACTGATGCATCGGAGATACGACGCTGTCCTTCCTCGCCGATCTCTTCGAGCATCATCTGGCGAGCATATCGCTGATTGTCCATGTGTTCTATGTGTTTAAGTCAAAACATTTGTCCCAGTCTTTCCATACTACTTCGTATCCGAGACGTCGAATTTCTTCGGCTACTTTCTCGGGCGAGCGTTCATCGCTGACGGCAAACTGTTCGAGTGACTGCGGATATACTGCATAGCCTCCGGGGTCGGTCTTAGAGCCAGCACTCATAGAGGTGACGCCGAGAGATAGCATGTTGTTGCGGAAGTCGGGTCGTTCGCGGGTCGAGTAGGAGATGTCTATGTCGTGGTCGAAGATGCGGAAAGCGAAAGTGAGTTGGGCAAGTTCGCGGTCAGACATCACTACGTTCGGCTGAAATCCACCTGTTGCGGGTCTCATTCGCGGGAAGTTGACGCTGTATCGCGTCTTCCAGTAGTTGCGTTGCAGGTATCTGAGGTGTCGGGCCATCATGGTGACGTCTGTACGCCAGTCTTCCAGACCAATGAGAACGCCCATGCCAATCTTGTGAACTCCAGCCAGTCCCATGCGGTCGTAGCCGTTGAGACGCCATTCGAAGTTCGATTTCATTCCGGCCGGGTGGTATACGTTATATCGGGTACGGTTGTAGGTCTCCTGGAAGCATACCACGCCGTTGAGGCCGGAGTGAGTGAGGCGAGCATAGTCCTCAGCAGCGAGTGGCATCACTTCGATGGACATATTGTTGAAGAAGGGGCGGCACACGCGGAGGGCGTTCTCGATATAGTCTACCCCGGCAGCATGCGGATTTTCACCGGTGACAATCAGGATATTGTCGAATGGCCCGAGTTCTTTGATGGCTTTACATTCGCGCTCGATCTGCTCCGGGGTGAGGATGACACGCTGAAATTTGTTGTGCCGGTTGAAGCCGCAATAGACGCACGAATTTGTGCAAGAATTCGTGATGTACAGCGGGATGTACATTGACACGGTACGTCCGAAGCGGCGGAGGGTAATCTCGCGGCTGCGTTGAGCCATCTGCTCCAACAAAGGAGCTGCAGCGGGAGATACGAGCGCCATGAAGTCATCGATCGTGAGCCTCTCTTTCGCGAGGGCTCTTAGAACGTCAGCTTCTGTCTTCGCCAAAATTTCCTGAGTGGTGGCATCCCAGTTGTAGCCGTCTAATTCTTCCGAGAACATGTCAATCGAGGAAAGGGGTGAGAGGACTTGAGGCCTGAGCGTGGCGGGCAACGGCACCCAGGCCGCTTTCGAAAGCCTGACGTCCGGCGATTACAGCCAAGCGGAATGCATCGGCCATTGCAGCCGGGTCGCCGGCCACGGCGATGGCTGTGTTGACGAGAACAGCGTCGGCTCCAAGTTCCATAGCTTCGGCTGCATGAGAGGGTGCGCCTATACCGGCGTCGACTACCACGGGTACACGACTCTGCTCTATGATAATGGACAGGAGTTCGCGGGTGAGCAGACCTTTGTTCGTGCCTATTGGAGCGCCGAGAGGCATCACTGCAGCTGTGCCTACTTCTTCGAGGCGCTTGCATAGTACGGGGTCGGCTTGGATGTAGGGAAGAACGAAGAATCCCAGTTTGGCCAGTTCTTCGGTGGCCTTGAGGGTTTCTACGGGGTCGGGCAGGAGGTATTTCGGGTCGGGGTGTATCTCGAGTTTTATGAAATTCGTTTCAAAGGCCTCTCGGGCGAGCTGCGCAGCGAGGACGGCTTCCTCGGCATTACGTACGCCTGAGGTGTTGGGCAGCAGGCTGACACCACTGCTGAGGATGCTGTGGAGTAGGTCGTCGTGCTCGTCGGTAGTGTCGATGCGTTTCATTGCAACGGTGACAAGTTGACTGCCCGAAGCGATAATTGCATCATGCATCTCTGTGTTTGATCTGAATTTTCCCGTGCCCATGAACAGACGCGAGGTAAAAGTCTTATTTCCGATAACCAAATCTTTCATATTCGGTGTATTGTGGTGTGTTTTATTTATTCGTGATTTCTATGAGTTGCCGGGTATAGTCGGCAGGCTCGGCTGCCGATAGGATACAGCCTGAGACGGCAACGCCTGTGATGCCGGTCTGCATGAGTGCGTCTACGTCGTCAATGGTGATTCCGCCGATGGCTACGACGGGGATATCTATGCCTGCATTTTTAGAGCGCCCGAGGATGTCTCGGTAACCTTCGAGACCGAGTACGGGGCTTAGTTTTTCCTTCGTTGTCGTGAAGCGGTAGGGGCCGAGGCCGATGTAGTCGGCTCCGTTGGCGACGGCACGTTCGATATCCTCTAAGGTATTGGCCGTGGCTCCGATTATGTACTTGTCACCCAATAACCTGCGAGCGTCAGGTACCGGCATGTCCATCTTACCTACGTGCACGCCGTCGGCACCGGTGGGTACTACGAGTTCCACATGGTCATCGATGATTAGTTTGGCGCCGAACTGTGTGCATAGCGGGCGTAGTTCGCGGGCTACCTGTATAATTTCCTCTGCCGACGCCTTTTTCATGCGCAGCTGAATCCAGCGGCAACCGCCTTTCAGGGCGAGAGTTGCTCCCTCAAGTTCATTGTAACGGGGAGTGTGATGAGTTATGAATTGAAGCATTTTTTCAGTCGTTCTATAATGTGTGCGCTGACGCCGTCGCCGGTGATGTAGCCGGAGAGGGCGACTGAGGCGAATCCCATGTCGCGCAGGTCGTTGAATCGGTCGGGTGTGATACCGCCAAGAGCTACTATGTTCCTGTCGACCAGTAGAGAATGCAGTCGTAGGCAGTCGAAGGATGCGGCGGTGTAGCCCGGCTTCGAGATGCTGTCGAAGATAGGGCTCAAAGTGCAGTAATCAACCCGCGCGGCTTCCACTTCATCGAGCGAGTGACATGAACAGCTCAGCGGCCCGGCGTAGTCGTCGGGAGGTACGGGGTGTCTGCGGTTGAGGTGGATGGTACAGCCGTAGCGGAGTGCGAGCTGATGACAGTCGTGAAGCACTACCCGGCTGCGGAAGTCGGGTGCAATTGAACTCAGAATGTCGCTGAGCTCAGCCTCTGAGCACGCAGGATGGCGTAGGTGTACACGTTCAACTCCCATACCGAGCATGGTAGAGAGCAATGTACCTTCGTCCGCGAGCGGCTCGGAGGGAGTGATGTAGTAAATCTTCATTTAACCTCCGCAGACAGCATGAATAACGGTGATATTCATTCCGTCGGCGAGGCGAGTCTCGGGCCATTCCTTGCGAGACACGACCCTGTTGTTGATGGCCACAGCGATGCCGCGCGTGGCGATGTTCTCACATTCAAGCAGATCCAGGAGCGACTGATTGTCGCCGGATATATCTATCGGCTTGTGGTTGATGAACACTTTCATATCGACCAAATATTATGAGGGATGCTGTCACGAATGGCATTGAACAAGTCCTTACGTCGGTACTAACCGCGTCAAGTTCGCAGGGTATAATCTCAGCCCCTTGGTCGTAGAGTGGGGCACCCCTCTTGTAATTAGTATATGTGTTTGTTACTTGTCGTAGCCGAGGTGGCTCATGGTGAGCTTTACTTTGGCTTTGTCGAAGTGGATTGTTGCTACTGCGGGTGAGAGGAAGTAGGGTTGGATGGTACTTTCGATGTTTGTTGTGGTACCGTAGTAATAATCGGTTGAAACTGACTGCTCGAAGTCGACCTGTACGGGTACGAGGGAGAAGGTGTAATCGTCTTCGGTGATTTCTTCTTTTTCGAGCATGTCCATCATGTACTGGCGGAGGTTGGTGAAGGCGTACTGGCCTTCGGTTTCGTCGTACTGGGCGTAGAATGAAGTCTTGTTGTCAGTCAGTTTGTTCTGTGCGAAGAAAGCGTCGCGGTCTTTCTTGAGTACCATGAGCATGTAGGGCGGTGCCGCAATGCCGAGACCGGTCTCGAGAGTATCGGCGGGCAGGCGTAGCGAGAGTCCGTTGAGGACGTTCTGTTTGCCACCCTGCTTGCGGTAGGCGTCGATTACTTCGGGGAGGGGGAAGCGGAATTCGAGTTCGGTGCAGCCGGGGGATATGGCGATGGTGGTGCCGTCGTTGATCTGCTTCTCGAGAGCGGGGTCGAGGGTGAGGGTCATGTCGTTGTTAGAGATGACCTCGGGTGTCACGAGCATGTAGCGCTGCTCAACGATTGTGGTGTCGGTGTCGAGCGAGTCGGTCTCGTAGGTGGTGAAGAAGAAAGAGAGACCTGTGGCGGTGACCATCGTCATGCGGCCTGAGCCGAATGAGTTACTGAGGTACACACCGGGGAATACGTTCTCGCTGAATACTTGGCCGTTGGCATAGTTGGCCGGGTCGTCGAGGAAGGACTGGAATAGGTAGCGGCCGAGCGAGAGGGGTAGCTTGATGCCGATGCTTCGGTAAGTAGCTGCCTGCTCAGTAGCTGTCATGCCGAGGGTGGAGGTGTTGTAAGTCTTCGATGCGAGGGGCGTCTTGTCGTAGTATCCTTCGGGGTTGAAAGCTGATGTGATGTCGTTGGGCAGCAACTTGTTGAGGGGATATACGGTGAGTCCCATAGGCGCGATGGAGTCGCCCATGAAAGCTCCTCGGGCATATACGAGGTCGAGGTATATGGAGTCAATGTCGGCAGGACCGAAGTTGGCGGTGTCGAGTTCGACGGAGGGGATGAACTGTGTCACGACATTGCTGGAAAGTCGGCCGTAGCCCGGTATATCGAGTGTTCCGAGCATCTGGATGGTGGTGCGGGGAGCGATAGACTGCACACGTACCACGTTGCCGGATACGGTGAAAGAACTATCGATGACGATATCTACGGTGTCGTCGACTATGGATGGACCTACAGGAGAGGCGCTGTCTTCGCAGGCTGAGAAGGCGAGGATTAGTGCTGCGAGGAGGGGCAGAATGTGAAGACTTCTGAATTTCATGCTACTGAGAGCTGAGATGGATATCAGATAGAATCTGTGTGATGGTGAATGTCAGAGTGATTTGAAGAACTCGGCGCAGGCCTGTGCGTTGTCCTTCTCGGGGTCGAACCGGAGGAAGGGCTTGCCTGAAGCTGTGGCGTAGTCGATGAGTTCGGCGGGGATATCCTTGGCGCCGGCCACGAGGACATCGGCGTTGTCGATGGCTATCTTGTTGAGTGCGAGCCAGTCGAGAGCCTTGAACGCTTCGACTTGTTCGGGTTCGAAGCCCTGCTCGATGAGTTTCTCGGCGAGTCGTTCGTCAAGGGTGCCTTCAAAGGCGTCGTTGTAGAGCGTGAAGGCTATAGTGCTGCGGTTGAAGGCGGGATCGTCGGCGTAGAGCTTGCGGAGGTATAAAGGCATGAGAGCCGTGAGCCATCCGGTGCACTGCACGAGCGACGGTTCCCAGCGGAGTTTCTTGACAGTCTCGTAGACGCCGCGGATGAAGAACATGGACCGTTCGCCGTTGTTCTCGTGGTCCGATACGGTCTCGAGGGTGGCGTCGTTGCTGCGGAAGAAGTAGTCGTCATTATCGATGAAATATACCTGCAGACGGGTTGGCTGTAAGGTTGCCACCTTGATGATGAGGGGGTGGTCTGTGTCGTCGATGATGATGTTGAGACCGGAGAGCCTGATTACTTCGTGGAGCTGGTGGCGGCGTTCGTTGATGATGCCATACTTAGGCATGAATGTTCGCACTTCGGCGCCGGCGCTCTGGAGTGCAAGCGCCACATTGTGGCCATACTCGCCCATGGGAGTGGCGGGCAGATAGGGGTCAAGCTCTTGGGTGACGTATAATACTTTCTTTATATCCATTTATTCGCGGTAGAAGAGAGGGCTTGTTAACACGTGTATTGCTCGCAAAGGTACTAAATTTTTTTGGAATATACCTTAAAATAAGACAGATGTTGACGTTATTTAAGGATTTAAGGCTCAAGAGAGGGCGAAGAAGTACAGTGACACACCGTAACAAAAGGGCTACACCTGCTTTCCAAGGGGGCGAATTATGCCTTTGGATATTTGGCGGGAAATGTTTAATTTTGCAGAATGAAAAGGATTCTGATATTATTAGCAGTGCTTATTGCCGCCGTTGTTGCGGTGAAGGCGGCTGAGCCCGAGCCCGTGCGCTGGCGTACGATAGTGAAGCAGACCGGCCCTGATACGGGTACGGTGACATTCCGAGCCCTCGTGGGTGAAGGTTGGCATCTGTATGGCACCGAGCTTCCCGCCGACGGCCCTCGTCCCACTACCTTCGACCTCAGCGGCAGCCGCGGGGTGAAGTTCACCGGGGAGCCCACGCCTGTACGTGCGGCAGTAAAGGCTCGCGACGAACTCTTCGGCGCTACCCTTGAATGGTGGGATGCCAATATCGACTTCGTGGTACCTTTCACACTGACATCGCCCGACGATGCGCGCCTGGAAGCCACCATCTCCTACATGGCATGCAACGGCGAGACCTGCCGTCCGCCAAAGGCTGAAAAAATTGCTACACCTATACGCTTCAAAACCCAAGACAAATGATTCGTAAAAGTATTCTGATACTCACCGCCTTCGTGGTGGCCCTTGTTGCCCGCGCAGCCGACCCGGTGAGTTGGACCGTGAGCCTTGACAGCATAGGCCACAATCTCTATCGCCTTACAGCAACGGGCGAGATAAGCCCTGACTATCATATCTACGGCTACGATATGTCCGGCATAGAAGCCGGAGCCGGCGTGCCCGATGCCACCGCCATGACCCTCACCCTCCCCGACGGTGTTGAAGCCGTGGGCGAGATGGAAACGGGTGGCAACGTCGCTATCCATGTCGACGAGGTGCTCGAACTTGAATTGCCCTGGGTGACCGGCACTGCCGTGATGAGTCAGCAGCTTAAAGTGCCGGCCGGTACTACCGGCCTCATCAGCGGCGGCGTGAGCTATATGGCATGTACCGAGCAAGCCTGTACACCTCCCGCCACCTTCCGCTTCAGCATCCCGCTGCCGGGCACTGCTGAGAGCGTGACGAGTGCTCCCGCCGCTACTGTAGCACCCTCCGCCCCGGCTGCCGTGGCGATGGAGGAGAGCAACCTGTGGGCGCCCGTCGACGTGCAGACCGGCGACACGGCACAGTCCTACTGGTCGATACTCATCTTCGGTTTCCTCGGCGGCCTTGTAGCGCTCTTCACTCCCTGCGTATGGCCCATGATACCTATGACGGTGAGCTTCTTCCTCAAGCGTACCAAGAGCCGTCGCCGCGCCATCGCCGACGCTATCGTGTATGCCGCCTCCATCATCGTTATCTTCCTCGTATTAGGTATCTTGCTCACGCTTATATTCGGTCCCGGCAAGCTCAATGAGATAGCTACCGGTGCGGTGTTCAACCTCATCTTCTTCGCCATCCTCGTAGTCTTCGCCATCTCCTTCTTCGGCGCTTTCGAGATACAACTTCCGTCGAAGTGGAGCAATGCTATCGACGCCAAGGCAGAGAATACCACCGGTCTGCTGAGTATTTTCTTCATGGCATTCACACTCGTGTTGGTGTCCTTCTCATGCACAGGTCCTATCATCGGCACCCTGCTCGTAGAGGCCTTCTCGCAGAGCAATCTGATGGGCCCGCTGCTCGGCATGGGCGGTTTCGCCATCGGCCTTGCGCTGCCCTTCGGCCTCTTCGCTTTCTTCCCCTCGATGCTCAAGGAGCTACCCCGCTCCGGCTCGTGGCTTAATACCGTAAAGGTCGTGCTCGGTTTCGTCGAGCTCATACTGTCGCTTAAGTTCCTCTCCGTTGCCGACCTCGCCTACGGCTGGCATATCCTCGACCGCGAGGTGTTCCTGTCGCTGTGGATAGTGCTCTTCGTCCTGCTGGGTCTCTATCTTCTTGGCAAACTGCGTTTCAGTCACGACGGCCCCGTAGAGCACACTTCCGTTCCCCGTTTCTTCCTGTCGCTCGTGTCACTGTCCTTCGCCGTGTACCTCCTGCCGGGCCTGTGGGGAGCTCCGCTCAAAGCCATCAGCGCCTTCGCTCCGCCGCTTTACACTCAGGACTTCAACCTCTACGGCGGTACCTTCGAAGAGTTCGACGATTACGACGAGGGTATGGAGTACGCCGCCACTATAGGCCGTCCTGTGCTGCTTGACTTCTCCGGCTATGCGTGCGTCAACTGCCGCAAGATGGAGGGTGCCGTATTCGATACTCCCACCGTCCGCGGTATCATTGAGGACGAGTATGTGATGATCAAGCTGATGGTCGACGACAAGGCCGCCCTTCCTCAGCCACTGCGTGTCACCGAGGAAGGCAAGGAAATCGTCCTCGAGACCGTTGGCGAGAAATGGGCCTACCTCCAGCGCCACAAATTCGGCATCAATTCTCAGCCCTACTATGTCCTGCTTGATAATCTCGGCCAGCCTCTGAATGCACCGCGCGTCTACGACGAAAATCTCGGTGACTTCGTGGCTTGGCTTGAGGATGGAATTGAAAAGTACAAGAACTAATGTCACGCAAAGAACAGTTAGCCGCCATCGAGCGGGTGATGGACACCCTCGACATACTGCGGGTGAAGTGTCCCTGGGATGCAAAGCAGACCAATGAGAGTCTGCGCCCCAATACAATAGAAGAAGTGTACGAGCTCGCACAGGCACTCATGGACGATGACGTGCCCGATATAAAAAAAGAGCTTGGCGATGTGCTCCTTCATGTGCTCTTCTATGCCAAGATGGGCGATGAAGCCGGCCGCTTCGATATTGGCGATGTGGCCGATGCGCTCAACAACAAACTCATCACCCGCCATCCGCACGTCTTCGGCAACGTACAGGCTGATACAGCGGAGGCGGTGACGCAGAACTGGGAGCAGATCAAGCTCAAGGAGAAAGACGGCAACCATACCGTCCTCGGCGGTGTTCCTGCCGCCCTCCCGGCGCTCGTCAAGGCCTACCGCGTGCAGGAGAAGGCTGCCAATGTCGGTTTCGACTGGGCTACTCCCGAGCAGGTGTGGGCCAAGGTAGACGAGGAGCGTGCCGAAGTGCTCGCTGCCGTGGCATCCGGCGATGAGGCTGCCGTAGAGAGTGAGTTCGGCGACCTGCTCTTCAGCGTTGTCAATGCTTCACGTCTCTACGGCATCAATCCTGTTAATGCTCTCGAACGTACCAACCGCAAATTCATCGCTCGCTTCAACTGGCTCGAGGCTCGCGCCAAGGAACAAGGCCGCAATCTCAACGAGCTCAGCCTCGAGGAGATGGATGCGCTGTGGAATGAAGCAAAGAAAGCACTGAAAGCCGGCGAATGAAGCTCTGTATCACCGAGAAACCAAGTGTTGCCGGAGATATAGCGAAACTGCTTGGCGCCACCACGCGTCGTGACGGCTTCTATGAAGGCAATGGATACCGGGTGTCATGGACACTCGGTCATTTGTGTTGTCTCTATGAGCCTGATGACTATACGCCGCGATGGAAACGCTGGGCTCTGAGCGAGTTGCCCATGCTTCCGGAGCGATATGATATAAAAGTAATAAATGACCCCGGTATCAAACACCAGTTTGCTGTCCTTGAGAATCTTATATCTGAAGCAGATGAGATTGTCAACTGCGGTGATGCCGGTCAGGAGGGTGAGCTCATACAGCGCTGGGTCTACCGCAAGGCCGGCGCGCACTGTCCCGTGATGCGTCTGTGGACATCGTCGTTGACCGACGAGGCTCTCCGCGACGGCTTTGCACATTTGGTGCCGGAGAAGAACTACGATACGCTGTTCTATGCCGGCCTGTCGCGAGCTATAGGAGACTGGATTCTCGGCATGAATGCCACCCGCCTCTATACACTCAAGTACGGCGCCCGAGGCCAGGTACTGTCGATAGGTCGCGTGCAGACGCCTACACTTGCGCTTATTGTCAACCGCCAGAAAGAAATTGACGAGTTCGAGCCACGCGACTCGTGGGAGTTGCATACCACATATAGGAATACCGACTTCACCTGCACCGGCGACAGGTTCGACAAGGAGGAACCGGGTCTTGCTGCAGTGGCCGAGATTGCGCCGTTGCCCCTTACCATCACTGATGTTACTACAAAGCGCGGTACTGAATCGGCTCCGCGACTCTTTGACCTCACGTCGCTGCAGGTCGAGTGCAACAAACGTTTCGGCTGGAGTGCCGAGCGGACTCTGCAACTGATACAGAGTCTCTACGAGAAAAAACTCACCACCTATCCGCGTGTCGATACCACCTATCTGTCGGATGATATACACCCGAAGATTGCTCCTACACTACGCGCAATGACGCCCTATGCGGCTCTCATAGAGCCTGTTTTGGCAAAGCCTATCCCGAAGAGCAAGAAGATATTCGACAACGCCAAGGTGACCGATCACCATGCTATCATTCCTACAGGACAGAATCCGGCGGCAGTGGCGCTCGACCATGATGAAAAGTCGCTTTACAACCTTGTGGCGCGCCGATTTATAGGGGCGTTCTATCCTGAGTGTGTTTTTCGCGCTACTACAGTGTTGGCGCAGGCGGGCGAGTATGAATTCAAGGCAACGGGCAAGGAGATACTTGAGCCGGGATGGCGTGTGCTTAAAGAAAAGAATCAGTCCGAGCAGTCCAAGGATGACAGCGAGGATGACAGCGGCACTCTGCCTCACTTTGAAAAAGGTGAGAGCGGACCGCACCTCCCGGCACTGGTGAAGAAAACAAGTCAGCCGCCCAAACCCTACACCGAAGGTACCCTGTTGCGCGCCATGGAGACTGCCGGACGCAATATAGACTCCGATGAACTTCGTGAAGCACTGAAGGCCAACGGTATAGGTCGACCATCTACTCGCGCCAATATTATAGAGACTCTCCGAAAGCGCGGATATATCCGCAATTCGGGCAAAAGCATTGTGGCCACGCAGGCCGGTATCGAGCTCATCGGCCTTATCCGCGAGGAGCTGCTCAAGTCGGCCAAACTTACAGGTATATGGGAGAATAAGCTGCGCCGCATCGAGGCCGGCGATTATTCGCCTGTCGCTTTCGTGCGCGAAATCAGCGAGATGGTGCGCCAGATTACTCTCTCAGTGCTGTCGGACAATAGCAACCGCCGAATCGAAGCTGTACATGAGGAACCGTCCAAGGGGCGTAAAAAATCATCGGCCGGGGCTGCCGCAGACGGTGCCGAGTCGGCGCCGAAGAAAGCACGTGCACCGCGTATCCACAAGTTAGAGCAGGTCAAGTGCCCTGTCTGCGGCGAAGGTCACATGCTCAAAGGTCGTGCGGCTTACGGTTGTAGCAGGTATGCCGAAGGTTGCGGCTTCCGCTTGAGTTTCGACGAATGTCCGGCGGACGCTACTCCCTCGCAGGTCAACAAAGTCATCAAGAAAAAGAAATGAGCATATCCAATATCCTCCAGTGGCTTGTGGTGGTGGCAATTGTGGTGTATGCAGTAGCCTACTTCGTGCGCCGCAGTCGCCGGGGCAATCTCTGTAGCGATTGCCCCGACTGCAAGCAATGTCCACACAGGCGGAGTAGGGCAGCGCGTTGCAGTAAGACGCCCGCGAAAAAGAGCGAAAAGGGATGAAAGAAGAAGTTAGAACTGATGCACCTATGCGGGGTGCAGGACGGTTCGCACCGTCGCCGACGGGGCGCATGCACCTCGGGAATGTCTTTGCCGCGCTCATGTCGTGGCTCGACGCGCGACGCAAGGGACTGCGTTGGGTACTGCGAATCGAAGATCTCGACCCACAGCGCTCACGCCTCGAACATGCACAACTCATCGAGGACGACCTTCTGTGGCTCGGACTTATGCCCGACGAAGGCGGACTTGCCGACTCAGGGCCTTATGGTTCGTATAGGCAGAGCGCCCGCGGCGATGTGTATGAGGCTGCTCTCGAAAGGCTGAAGGCAACAGGACTATGCTATCCCTGCGTATGTACCCGTGCCGATATTATGGCAACGCAGGCGCCCCACCAGTCGGACGGCCGCGTGGTATATGCCGGGACCTGCAGGCCGGAAGTGATGCCCTCGCCGTGGCACGATGCTGACCGTCCGGCAGCAGTGCGCCTGGCGGTAGGGAATGCGGAGATATCCTTTGTCGACGGCACTTATGGGCCTCAGACAGTGCGGCTTGCCGAGCATTGCGGCGACTTCATCCTGCGCCGTGCCGATGGTGCGTGGGCGTATCAGTTGGCCGTGGTGGTAGACGATGCTGCCATGGGCGTGACGAGTGTTGTTCGCGGGTCGGATTTGCTTCTGTCGGCAGCGCAGCAGATATACCTCTATCGGCTGTTGGGCTGTGAGCCGCCTGCGTTCACCCACATCCCACTGCTGTGCCGATCCGACGGTCGCCGCCTGAGCAAACGCGATGCCTCACTGAGCATGGCCGAACTGCGCCGCCGCTACACCGCCGAAGAGATTCTCGGCCGCCTGGCGTACCTCGCCGGCATCATCCCCGAAGCGACGCCACTCACCGCCTCCGCCATCCTGCCACACTACACCAGGCCCCTCCCCGCCACCCTCACC
>CAMWKV010000049.1 GCA_947174915.1 uncultured Porphyromonadaceae bacterium
GGCAGCAGGGATGGCATAAAGTGAGGACTCTTGTCAGGCTCACCATCGATGGCGAGGGAGCGGCCGTTGTCGAAGGTCATGCCGTGCGGCATGGCGGCGACCAATTGCTCCCACCTTCTTCTGTCGCTGCCCACAAGTACCAGATGGCGTCCGGCAAGTACGCTGATGTCGACGTCGTGCAAGGGATGATCTGTCACTATCAGGTCTGCCTCGGCAGGGTCCTCTACAATACGCACCGATGGACACGCTGCCACAACAGCTTGTAGCCAGCAGTCGTCGGCATAAACGGCCACAGTGGACGGCCTCAGGCAGAGAAGCACACGGAATAGCGTACGCACGTCAGCACTCGCGGCAAGGCGCTCGTAGGCATAGTACGCGTGTTTCTGCCGCAGTACTTCGGTGATGAAATGGTAGGCGAAGGGTGAGTGAACGCCGAATCCGCGGCTACGTTTCCACCTTCGTAACTGACTTACAATGCCTTCCATCGCTGTGCTGACGTTACTTACAAATGGTTTAGAAAAGCTTGCTGCGGTGTGCGGCAACGAATATTCCGGCGGCGACAAGGAGGAAGATGATGGTCACGCAAGCGTAGGCGATTTTCTCTGTCACGCCGAGCGAGGCGGGCGCAAAGGTCATGGTGACAGTGTGGCTGCCTGCGGGGAGCTGCATAGCACGGAGGATATAGTTCACGCGTGCGATATCGGCGGGAGCACCATCGATGTCGGCGTGCCATCCCCAGGGGAAGAATACCTCGGAGAATACGCCCACGCCACCGTTGGCGGTAGCTACGTGGTAGGTGAGACGGTTCGGCGTGTATGATGTGAGGTAGATGGTATCGCCGGGGGCGGTGGAGGGACAGGAGGTGGGGAGGACATCGGCGAAGGCGCGGTCGGCCACGGCGACGCGACGGAGGTCGAGGCTGCCGTCGAGGGCTGCCATCTCGGCATCGGCACCGTCGACGAAGACGAGGCTGTCCACGAGCCATGCGTTGCCGTAGGCCTTGTCGTTGAGCACCACGGGCTGACGGCTGTCGCCGGTGATGACATAGCGGGCATTGAGCATATCCACCATGGCGTAGGCGGCCTTGAGACGACGGCCAAGGTCCTCGTACTCAGGCTGGTCGAGTGCAGGGTCGTCGGGGAAATAGCCTACATGCGACACTGGTACGAGGTGACGCTGCAGCACATCGTCGTAGCGACCGAGCTTGGCAGCGTGGTAGCCGCCGAGGGTGTGATGGAAGTAGCTGCGGTCAGCGGAGAAGAATCCGGGAATATCGAGGACACGATAGTGCGTTGTGGTGTCGGCGAGAATAAGGTTGTCTATGGCGTCCGGCGTGAAAGTAATCCCTCCGGCGGGTTCGGCAGGACCGAAGGATTCGTGGCTCACATAGCGCTTGTCGACGGTGTAGAGGTCGAAGAGTATGATAGCGCCGATACCGGCGAGCGCTATTCCCTTGTGGAGACGTCCGCGGCCGAAGAGCAGCAGGATGCCCATACCGAGCAGGAGTATGCACAGCGACCGTAGGGCGTCCTCACGCACGAGGCCGTAGCGCAGATTTGTGGCAGCCTCGACGTTGGCGGGGTTGACGATTGAGTACTGATAGAGGAGGTCGGAAATCTGCTGATTAGAAGCTCCTTGACTGCGGCCATAGTCCACGAGCTGCTGCTGGAGCGCCTCGGCGGTGCTTCGGTCGGTGTCCGTGATGGCAGGGCCGAATGCCGAAGGTGCCACGAGTGCGAGGAGGGCGACGAATACAGGGACGCCGAAACCTACGGCGATACCCGTGTGGTATTTCTTCCATGCTTCCGTGCCGGCGTTGATGAGTCGGTCGAGGGCGATGACAGCAAGGAGGGGTATGCAGAACTCAGCCACCACGAGTATACTCTCCACAGCACGGAACTTGCTGTACATGGGGAAGTTGTATATCATGAAATCGGTGATACCCTCGGCGTTGCGTCCCAGGGCGAGTACCACCGACATGATGGTACCTGCCACGAGCGCCCACTTGAGGGGCCCGTGGACAATGAAACATCCGGCGAGGAACAGCGCGAAAATGAGCGCACCGACGTAGACGGGACCGTTGGTACCCTCTGAGTCGTTGAAATACTGGCTCATATATGCCATCAGGGGAGCCGACTGAGTGTAGGCAGCGGCATCCTCGAGGTCCTGAAGCGACATGGGCACCATCTTACCGCCGACGGGACGTGCCGACGCGCCGCCCTTGATATTCGGCACGATGAGCGAGAAAGTCTCGGCGCGGCCATAGCTCCAGCCCACAATCTGCTCGCGCGGCATGCCGCCCGTGGGTCGTTCGGCGGGTCCGTCAGCGCGGTCGGGCGTGAGTTCGGACACGGCGCGCTTGGTCTCCTTGGTGTATTCGTAAGTGTTGTATAGCGACGGGGCATTGGCACATATTGCGAGGGCACCCGCCACGAGAGCAAGGCCGGAGGCAATGAGCCACTGCTTCATGCGGCGAGTACGGACGGCGTCGATGAGGTATGCCACAGCGATGAGCACCATCAGCAGACCGAAGTAGTAAGTCATCTGCGGGTGGTTGGCGTTGAACTGCATCATAGCCATTAGAGCCGTGAGGGCCGTACCGGTGATTCTATGGCCTCGGTAGAGCAGGAGCAGACCGCCTATCGTGGGAGGTACATAGGTGAGAGCGAGGAACTTCCATATATGTCCCGCGCCGATGATGATGATGAAATACGACGAGAAGCCCCATGCCACGGCACCTATGAGGGCGTAGTACCAGCGCATCCTCAAGGCGTAGAGGAGGATGAAGAAACCCATCATCATCATGAAGAGGATGTTGGAAGGCGCGGGCAGGCCGAGGCCGTAGAGGGTGTTGATCCAGGTGAAGAGATCGTTGGAGGGATAGGAGGGAGATATCTGGAAAGTGGGCATGCCGCCGAAGAGGGCATTGGTCCAGAGAGCTTTCTCGCCGGTTGCCTGTTCGTAGACGAGGCCCTCGTGGCCGTTGGCAGCGCCCTGCTGCATATCAGGCTGACGGAGGCTGTTGTGTTCGAAATTGTCAGGATAGAAGAATGCCAGGGCGATGATGGCCATCACCACTACAGACAGAGCGAATCCCCATACTTGGGGTCGGCGGAGGAATGCTTTGAGTGTATCCATTTTCGGTATTGTTCAAGGGTGCCTCGGGGCACCGGGGCTATCGTATATTATTGAGTAACAAGCCTTACTGAGAGCTGCGGCTATCGGAAGTTGTTGCGTTTCAGACCAGGGTTGCGAGAGTGTCCGGATGAGCCGTTGCGGTCGCGTATATCGCGGTTCTGCGAGGTGCCGAAGGGGTCATCGTCGTACTCCTCGTCGGGGTCGACAGGCGGTTTCTCGCCTCGTTTGAGCTTTGGTTTGTTCTGCTTGATAGCATAGGGCTTCTGACGGTCAAGCGGCAGCTCGTAGATGTCCCACGACTGCTCCACGTCCCAGTTCTTGCGCAGTTCGAGCTTCTTGGCGAAGTAGTAGACCTCCTCGGGCTGAGCACCTGTGGCGGGGTCGCCTACGTCGTAGCGGCCATTGGCGTTGCTATCGAGATAGAGGCGCATGTAGTAAGTGGCGGGGGCGACGAACTTGAAGTCGACAGCCTTCTCGCCGGCAGCCTTGGCGGCAGTGTAGACAGGCGCATCGCCGGAGCTGAGGAGCTGCACCACCACATCGAGACTGTCGAGGCCCGGGAGGTCGACATGCAGGTTGGAATAGTCCTCGAGCTGCTTGACGGTGAATTCGTGGCGGAAGTCCTTGTTCCACGTGCCATAGATACCCGTCGCGGCGAGGGAGTCAATCTCCAGGCGGTACTTGCCACCGGGCGTCCAAGGCATTGACAGACGGCGCTGCAACACGGGCGAGAGACTGTCCGGCACCAATGTGGCACCCACAACGGGTAGCCACACCGTATCCTCCAGCGCCGTCAGACGCCAAGCGCCGCGCGACAGCGACTCCAGGGGCTGCGAGAAAGACAGTACCACATCGCGGTTGACATCCTGCGACGTGCCGCCGATGGCCTGGATGGTGACAAAGTCGAAGTCGGGGGGCAGCAGGGGTACAGTGTCGCCGGTTATGCTGTCGATGCTGAATGTTGGAGCGGGCTCCTCATCGTCTTTCTTCTTCTTTTTCGGCTTGGGGTCTTTGAAGAAGAAGCGGAGCGTATCTGTCACCCATACGGGCTGTTCGAGAGAGTCGAGTTTCTTGTAGTTGACGGCGAGGCGTAGAGAGTCGGCGGCGAGGACGTCGGGGTCGCGCAACCAGTAGACGAGCGTATCGCCGGTGGCGTTCGATTCGCGCAGCGACCACAGCGAGTCCATCCTGCCTGCACCGGGAGCACCGTCGACGATGGCGAGGGAGGGGAGGGTGTCCTGCGGAGCACCGAAGGTGAGCGTAATCTTGCGACGCTCGGGACGCTTGTAGTCGGCGAGATAGGGAGCTTTGTAGCCGAGGTTGAACCATGTAAGGAGCACATCATTCGGCAGATAGCGAATACCGTTGCGGTGCACGAGAGAGTCGGCGCCGGTGGAGGAGTAGAGGGTGTCGACGATGGATATCACCTCGGTAGTGGGGCGGATAACGGTGTCGTAGAAGGCTATATCCTCGGAGCGATCCCAGTGGTAGTCGCGGTTGACATCGTTGATGGCGAAGATGCGGTAGAGACCGGCGGGGAGGTTGCGGATGGTGAACTGTCCGAGCTGATTGGTGCGCGCTATACGCTGCATGGGCACAGCGGCGAGGGTGGTGTCGGTGAATACGGAGTCGGGATAGACGCCCACGAGCATACCCTGCGCAGGTTCGAGATTCTCGGCCTGTAGCACCATGCCGGATATGCGGAGTGTGTCGATGCTGTCGCCTGTGGAGAAGTCGAGGGCGAAGCCGTCGAGGACATTGCCTTCGTTGAGGTCCTTTATGGCGTCGGCGAAATCGACGGTGTACGTAGTTGCGGGCAGCAGGCTGTCGCGGAATGTGACGGTGACGGTGCGTCCGTTGGCGCTCACCTGCGGAGGAGTCTTCTGCGGCGGCGATACCACTACACGGTTGAAGGCATCCTCGAGCTGCACATTCTCGTTGAATGTCAGCGTCATACGGTTGCGGTCGACGCCCGTTGCGCCGGGCGCGGGATTGGAGCGGAGGAATACGGGCGGATCCTCGTCGCGAGCGCCGCCTTCGGGACGTCCCATATTGGCACATGCCGCCACGGCCATGGTAAGCACGCACCATAGCAGGAGGCGCAGGGTGTCGGTCGGGTTGTTGCGACGGGGGGCGGCCATAGCTTCAGGGGGAGGATAGTGAGGAGTCAGTATTGACGCTCGATGACGAAATCGAAGAGGTCGATGAGCTGAGAGCGTATGTCGCCTGCCGGCACGGCGTCGAGGGCAGCGACAGCCTTCTGCCGGAGCTCGTGCATCACGGCGTAGGTGTCTTCGATGCCGCCGTTGTCGCGGGCGAAGGCCTGTATGCGGGCTATCTCCTCGTCGCTGAGACAGTCCTTGGCCAGGAGTGCGCGTATCTCGGCGCTGTCCGAGGCGGCTGCAGAGGAGCCGTTTTCCTTGTCTTTTTCGAGCGCAAGCAGCAGAGGGAGTGACACTTTGCCTTCGCGGAGGTCATTGCCGGTGGGTTTGCCCACGTGCTCGGAGCTGAAGTAGTCGAATACATCGTCGCGCAGCTGGAAGCAGCGGCCGAATAGCAGGGCATACTGCGCCAGTGCGTCCATAGCCTCGCGCGGCGCGCCCACGGCAAGGCAACCCATGCGTGCGGCTGCCACGAAGAGGCTCGCCGTCTTGTAGTCGATGATGCGGAAGTAGCCGGCGATGTCGAGGGAGTGCCCGCGGGCATTGTCTATCTGGTCTATCTCGCCCAGGGACAGGTCGCGCCCGAGGCCGCATAGCTCGCCGATGATGGCGATATCGCCCGTGGCGATGGCAGCCTGCATGGCCGACGAGGTGAAGAAGTCGCCCACGAGGACGGCTACATGATTGTCCCAGACGGCATTGACTGTGGGACGTGAACGACGGGTGGGTGAATTGTCGACGACATCGTCGTGTATGAGGGAGGCGTTGTGGAGCAGCTCAACGGCAGTGGCCGCCGAGAGAACTTTCTCATCTACAGTGCCGAAAATCTTGGCACACATTATGAGCAAAAGAGGCCGCAACTGCTTGCCCTTGGTGCGCAAGAGTGACATTACAATCTTGCTCATCAGGGGATTGACACTTTCCAAGTGTTTGCATATCAGCGCATTGAGACGTTGCAAATCCGCCTCATGGGTATATGTGGTGCTCTCGAGTGTGGTCATCACGTGATATTATTGCGACAAAAGTACAAAAAATTTTCCGAACTATCCGTACCTTTGCCGCGAGAAAAGAGCAACACTGTTGAACAGATGTATTTCCCGGAGTGTTATCAATACATTAATTTTTCTTTTCTCTGTTTATTCACCACATTAAGACCCTCCCGCTATGAAACTTCGCCATACCCTCCTTGCAGCACTTGCAATCGCTATCAGCGCTACCGCCCAGACGATAGAAAAACTGCCCTACGGCGATATGAATTCATGGGTGACTCGTGACATCAAAGAGTCCGGCCTCCTCGGCGGCAAATGGCAGAAATGCTATGCCGTAGGTCCCACCATGACCGTCCGTAGCGACAAGCCTTACGTCAACGCCGGCGGCTCGCCGTGGGCAAGCTCGAATGTGATGGCCAAGGTGATGGGTGTCACCAAGGTGAGCACCTCCGTATATCCCGCCGACCGCGAAGGTCAGGGCAAGTGTGCTCGCCTGACGACGGATATGCAGCACTGCAAGGCTATAGGAGTCGTCAATGTGGACGTCGTGGTGGCGGGCACGCTCTTCCTGGGGCAGATGCTCGAACCCATAAGCAGCACCAAAGACCCTTACTCGAAGATGGAGATGGGTATCGAATACACCAAGCGTCCCGCAGCGCTTGTCTATGACTTCAAGCTGGTCATTCCGGCCGGCGCCGGACGCACCTACAGCAGCGGGTTCGGCAAGAAGCGCAACATCTCCGGCGAGGACAAGGCCGAAGTGTTCATCTACCTGCAGCGCCGCTGGGAAGACGCCGATGGCAACATCCATGCCAAGCGCGTAGGAACAGGTCGCGAACTCCTGGGCGACACCTCCGGCAAATGGCTCAACGGCCACCGGCTCAAGGTACACTACGGCGACATCACCTCGCAGTCGTACTACCGTAAGTCGATGGGCCTCATCCCCGCCGAGAAGAGCTACTATGCCCGCAACAGCAAGGGCAAGATGGTGCCTGTAGTAGAAGAAGGATGGGACAGCGCCGACGCCACGCCCACGCACATGATGGTGATGTTCAGCGCCGGCAGCGGCGAGCCCTACATGGGCACCATCGGCACGGAATTCCTCGTAGACAACGTCCAGCTGATGTTCTGAGGCCGAGGCGGGGGAGGATGCCCGCAAGCGCCGGCTGAGGCGGTGTATCTCGAATATCTCGAGTCGCTCGAGAAGCTCGAGATTCCCGAGATACTCGAGATGCCCGAGATGCTCGATTGCTCGGTTGCTCGAGATTCTCGGGCGGAAAGTTCCGGATTACTCGTCGGGCCGGGTTATCACAGCGGACGCACACCTTTGCAGCGCGGGTAATCGCTGCAGCCCCAGAATTCACGTCCCTGATTAGCGCCGCGTCTCTGCATGCGCTTGACCATCGGCTGTCCGCATATCGGACATACCGGCGCGGCTTCGGATGTCGCCTGGGCCTTGCGTGCCTCAAGACGCTCCGCAGTCATATTCTCCGAGAAACCGCCCTCCCGACGAAAAGTATCGAGGCGTTTCTCTATCTGAGCCTGCAGTATCTTGTTCACTCGGAGGCACAGTACGAGGAGGGCATTTGCCACGACTACAGGGTCGCTGTTTTCGAGCCACCGTCCAAATTTGCTCTTTTGAGCCAGTATATGCTTCGCTGCTTCATGTAGATAGTCGTTGGAATACTGCGGGGTATCGAGCCGCATCTGCCATACAAGTTCACGATCGTGATTGCCAATACCCCATACGTCAGCATTGTGGCGCAGCAGAAAGTTGAAAATATCACCCTGCAGCTCATCGAAACTTGCCCGCGCTACATCAAGCAGCCGCATTTCTGTCTCTATGGAGGTGGAGTGACGGGCCGAGCCTTCGGCAATATTGGCCACGCCGCAGCGTGCCGCCATCACCATCTGATCGTACAGTCGGCGAACCGGATCCATGCGGTAGTCGACGAATCGCTCACAGAAATCCTGCGTGGCAAGCTGTATGACATTGGCCAGAATCCACGAATCCATCCAGAAATACACTTGCGAAAATTGGATATTAACTCCCATACTATATCTGAATACTGAGGCGACTTGATACCTCGCTACAAAAGTAGGAATAAGAATCCGCCCCGGCAAAGTTTTTTTTGAGAGACATTAGGATATTTTAGATATTATCACTAACTTCGCAACGGTGATGTATCTTGTCACCCTAAACAACTATTACACCTTAAAAACTCTCATGAAAAAACTATTGACTTTAGCCCTCATCGGGGCGGCGGCTTTGCCTTTGTCTGCCAAGCCTTTGCTCGTAGGCCACCGTGGCAGCGACATCGGCGTGGAAAATACCGTCGAATCGTTCACCGTCGGTGCTCAGCGCGGTTACGACTACCTGGAGACCGACTTCAAAGTGACCAAGGACGGCAAATTCGTCTGCACTCACGATGACGATACGCAGCGCCTGGGCGACAAAAATCTCACCATCGCAAGCTCTACTCTCGAAGAGCTCAAGACTGTCAATCTCACTCAGACCCGCAACAGCGTAAAGTACACCGCCAAGCTCTGCTCCGCTCAGGAGTATCTCTATGTCTGCAAGGAGTACAATGTCAAGCCCCTCATCGAACTCAAGTGGGCCACCGGCGTCAACTCCAACGACCAGTCCAACATTCCCGCGCTCATCAAACTCGTGGAGGATAACGGTTTCCGCAACAACTGTATCATCATGACCTCCATGAAGAACTGTCTCACCTATATCCGCACGAACTATCCCGACATCGAGCTGCAGTACCTCATCTACGGTAATGCCACCAACACTGCCCTCGAATGGTGTACTCAGTGGGGTATCGGTATCGACGTTCAGGCCGACACTGACTTCAACAACTACGGTCCTACCGCAGTGCCCCGCTACCATGCCGTCAATCTCCCCGTCAATGTATGGACGGTGAACACCAACGAGAACTATCTTAAGTACGGCAACATGGGCTGCGACTTCATGACCACCGACAAACTCGACCCCAAGAATCTCCCCACCCTCACTGTCGACGACCCCGGTTACTTCGAGATAATCCCCAACACTGTGGACTATCCCGATGCCAAGGGCGAAATCAAGGGTAAATACGACCCCGAACTCGTAGGTGAATTCGGCATCCCCGCCGCTATCGCCGACATGAACATCCGCCGTGCCCGCATGAAGAACAATGTATGGTATGTGCTCGCCAAAGACCCCGAAGTGGCTGTCGGCGGCGAATCCATCGTACGTATCGATGCTCTCACCGGCGAGGTGCTCGGCGAGATGAGCCTCAAGGGTATCGACATGCCTCTGGGCGACATTGACTTCACAGCCGACGGATACCTTCTGGCATGCACCATCTCTCTGGTGAAGGACGTACCCACCCAGGGCGAAGGCGAGACTTTCTACATCTACAAGTGGGACAGCGATGAAGCAGACCCCGAAGTATTCGTGAGCAACAACGAGACCGATCCTTCCTTCGGCAACTACTACATCACCCTCGGCGGCGAAGCTATGGGCGTGTCCGGCAACCTCAACGACCTCAAGGTCTACGTCGCCACTCGTTCCAACTGGAACGACACCCCCGGCACCACATGGCGCATGCAGGGTATCATCGTCAAGAACGGCCAGTGGGACATCCAGGCCAGCAAGTATGCCCAGAGCAGCACATACACCACCACAATGCTGACTCCGGACATGACTATCACCGTCACCCCCACCTCCCGCGACCACGTCATCTTCGACAGTCCCGCCACTCAGCCCGTTGAATACCGCTTCCACTGGGACGCCAGCGGCATCCCCATGGATGTCAACGACCAGCCCGCCACCGGCGTAGTGCCCGACAAGGCTGTGGGTATGAGCTACTACCGCCGCGGCGACAAGATCTATGCTCTCGTGCCCGGCAGTGATGCCAACGGCGCCAACTTCACCGCCACCCTCTACGATGTCACCGAAGGTCTCGCCAAGGGCAAGCCCGTCTCCGGTGCTATCCATCAGGGTCTCGGCGACAAGCCCGCTCCCTACACCACCACCGCTTTCTGCACCGCCGAAGACGGCACCTATCTCCACATCTTCGCCGCAGAACAGGGCTTCGCTTCCTTCAAGATGATCTCCGAAGTGCCCGAAATCGTATATGACGCCAACTTCGAATTCACCCGCGAGTGGATCATGTCCAACACCACCGACAACCATCCCGGCGATATCGACGGCACCTACGCCCAGCAGGGTACTGCTGTCGACGGCCTCTTCTACATCAGCAACCGCTCCGAGAAACTCATCCACGTATTCGACAAGGACGGCAAGGTAGGTACCATCCCCGGCGTGAGCGGCTTCGGCTGTACCCGCGACGACGCAGGTAACATCATCCTCCGCGACGATACCGGCACAGGCACCGAACGCAAGTTCGTCGTTTACGCTGCCGGCGCTACTCCCGAAGACTACGGTACTCCCGTCACCTTCACCGTCAATACAGAGCTCAACGGCCAGTGCAACTTCATCAGCGCTTCCGGTGACGTCCTCGGCGAAGGCGGCCACATCTACATGTTCCCCAACAAGCAGACAAAGGTCAACGTCATCAACGTAGCCAACGGCGAAGTGACAGGCCAGGAAGTGAAGACTGTCGACATCGAAGGCAGCACCGCAGGCTATGTAGTGCCCATGAACAATGACCCCGAGACATTCATCTACACCGTCCGCACACTCGGCTTCAAGCTCCACGACTACGGTATCCTCTCCCACGCCGTATCATCCGCCAGCGCCAGCACAAGCGCTCCCGCACGCAACTCTACCGGCGGCGGCGCATACATCAAGCTCCGCGGCCACAAGATTGTATTCCACAACTCCGGCGCCAACTACAAGGGCGGCTTCACCGTGCGCGATGTCACCGACTTCGACCACCAGAATGTAATCGCCACCGTTGACCCCGTAGGCAAGCTCGGCTACGAGGAAGGCGGTAACTACTCCACCTTCAACTGGATCATCACCGAACCCGTCGACGAAGGTACAGCCACCGTCTACGCTTACTGCCCCGCCAACGGCATCTCCTGCTACACCCTCCACGACAAGAACTACGTGCCCAGCGGCGTAGAAGGCATCGCCATCGAGGACAAGACAGAGAACAGCTTCGACGAAACCCTCCCCTCTGTGTACTACAACCTTAACGGTGTCCGCGTCAACGCCGACGCCCTCACCCCCGGCCTCTACATCCGTCGCCAGGGTAGCAACACCGCCAAGGTAGTCGTAAAGTAATCACCGGCCTGCCATAGCAGACCCTCCGCAATACCCCGCGGGCGCACGCTTTTGTGCTCCCGCGGGGCTTCTTTTTTGTGATATGGTGGATTTTTTGTATTTTCGCAGAATAATTTATTAATATGACTTTCTTCCGTTCTATCATCTGTCGTCTGCTCTCCGTGGCACTCGCTGTAAGCGCTGTCGCTACTGCCGCCGCGCAGACGGAGGCTCGCTTCGGCTGCGAGGCCACTGACACTACGTTCATCTCCGAGCTGCTCGACCGCGGCGCTGCCGCCAAGCCGGCGTCGCCGGAAGCCGCAGTGGCGTTCTACGGTCGCTCTTTCATAGGCACACCCTATGCCGCCCACACCCTCGAGGGCGAACCGGAGATACTGACGGTGCGTGTGGACAGTCTGGACTGCACCACCTTCGTAGAGACCTGCATGGCGCTGGCCTACACCACTATGGAGGGACGCAGCTCATGGCGCGACTTCGTGTACAACCTGCGCCGTCTGCGCTACCGTGGCGGCGAAGTGGACGGATACCCCTCGCGACTGCACTATATCTGCGACTGGGCCGTGGACAACCGCCATCGCGGCAACTTCACCGATGCCACTGACCGCTTCCCGCGCTACTCCTATGTGACGCGTACCATCGACTTCATGAGCCGTCACCGCGACGCCTACCCGGCGCTGAAGGACTCGGCCAACTACGCCCGCATACGCGCCGTGGAGAGCGGCTACAGCCTGCACCGATTCCCGTATCTTAAGACCGCCGACCTGAACGACAAGGAGGTACGCCGTGCCTTCCGCGACGGCGATGTGATAGCCCTCGTATCGAATCTCAAAGACCTCGACGTGACCCACATGGGCATGGTGGTGAAGGATAGCCCCACTGCCGAACCCTATGTACTCCATGCCTCCCAGAGCCACGGCAAGGTGGAAATCAGCCAGCAACCCCTGGCCGACTTCCTCCGCCGCAACCGCCAGTGGATAGGCGTCCGGGTGTTCCGTCTCACCAACTGACAATCAATCCTCAGCCAATGAAAATAGCTATCGTAGGTACCGGGTATGTAGGTCTGGTGACCGGAGCATGCTTCGCCGAGATGGGCGTCGATGTGACCTGTGTCGATATCGACGCCGCCAAAATCGACGGTCTCCGCCAGGGTATAATACCCATCTATGAGCCGGGTCTCGAAGCCCTGGTGCGACGCAATACCGCCGAAGGCCGTCTGCACTTCACCACCTCTCTCGGTACCATAGGTGGCGACGACTGTCCCTCCATAGTATTCTGCGCCGTGGGTACGCCGCCCGACGATGATGGCTCCGCCGACCTCCGCAATGTCCTCGCCGTAGCAGCCGAATTCGGCCGCAATCTGCAGGGCTACGCTCTGCTGGTGACGAAGTCGACAGTCCCTGTAGGTACCCACCGGCTGGTGCGCCGTGCAGTAGAGGCCGAGCTTGAGGCCCGTGGCTGCACGGATATGCCATTCGACCTCGCCGCCAACCCCGAATTCCTCAAGGAAGGTGCTGCCATCAAGGACTTTATGAGTCCCGACCGCGTGGTGATAGGCACCGATAGCCCCCATGCGCGCACGCTCATGGAACGCCTCTACCGACCCTTCCTGCTCAATAATTTCCGCGTGATGTTCATGGACCTTGCCTCGGCCGAGATGGCGAAATACGCCGCCAACGCCATGCTCGCCACGCGCATATCATTCATCAACGAGATAGCCGACCTGTGCGAGAAGGTGGGTGCCGACGTCAGCGCCGTCCGCAGTGCCATCGGTGCCGACGCGCGCATAGGCAATAAGTTCCTGTACCCCGGTTGCGGCTACGGTGGCTCATGCTTCCCCAAGGATGTGCGCGCACTCATCGTCACCGGCGAGCAGAACGGCTGCCCCATGCAGGTGGTGCGCGCTGTAGAGGACGTCAACGAGCGACAGAAGACGGTAGTATTCCGCAAGTTAGCCGCTATATTCGGCGACGACCTGCGAGGACGCCGCATAGCCCTGTGGGGCCTTGCCTTCAAACCGGAGACCGACGACATGCGTTGCGCGCCGTCGCTGGAGGTGATACGTCTGCTCATCGAAGCCGGCGCTGAGGTCACCGTCTACGACCCCGTGGCCATGGACGAATGTCGCCGTCGCATGGGCGACACCGTGCAGTATGCCGCCGACATGTATGCCGCCTGCGAGGGCGCCGATGCCCTGGCGCTGCTGACGGAGTGGAAGCTCTTCCGCCTGCCGTCGTGGCCGCGTGTGGCCGCACTCATGAGAGGTGCCGACGTGGTGGACGGACGCAATATCTACAACAGTACCGACCTGGGTGCCTGCGGTCTGCGACTCTACTCCATAGGCCGCCCCGACGCCGCATCCTGTTCAGTCAACGCCACCACCGACAGCAGCAACACACTCTAACACTGAGAGATATGGCTACCGTATGCTTCGACCTCGACGACACGCTCTACCGTGAGTGGGACTTTGTGGCCAGCGGCTACCGCAGCGTGGCTGCACTCCTTGCCGCCGACAGCGACCCTGCCGACGCCGCCCGCTACCTCGAGCTCATATCAGCCCGCAGGCCTGTAGGCTTCGAAGCTGCCATAGACGAATTGTACCCTGCCATAAACGGTCGCCCCTGCCCCTATACCGTCGACGCTCTCATAGAGCACTACCGCGCTCATACGCCGGACATATCCCTGCGTCCGGGCGTGGCCGACATGCTCTGCGCCATCGCCGACGCCGGACACCGGCTCATGCTCATCACCGACGGCTCCACACGCCATCAGCGGTCGAAAATCCGCGCCCTCGGACTGACACGCTTCTTCGCTCCCGACGACATCCTCATCAGCGCGGAGACCGGCGGCGACAAGACCACCACCGTACCATGGGCGGCGGTAGAACGGACAGCCCGGCGCTCCACCGGCACCAACAGCCGCAGCGACCTCTGGTATAT
>CAMWKV010000050.1 GCA_947174915.1 uncultured Porphyromonadaceae bacterium
CTTCTCCACTCTCCTGGGTGTGCGCCCTCCCGCGCGCCCCGCTGCTCCCCCTCGCTGCCCCCCTGGCCCGCGGCCTCCCTCTGGAGCGACCCTACGTGAGAGACGCGTAGTCGGCAGAGGCGCAGTCGGCAGAGGCGCGAAAGGCGCAGAGAGATGATTGATATATAAGAAATAGTAGATACTGATCTATCGCAATGGAACTTAAAGATACAAAACGAGTGTACTTCGTAGGCATAGGCGGCATAGGTATGGCCGCCCTTGCCCGTTACTATATGTCACAAGGTCTGCCCGTGGCCGGTTACGACCGCACGCGCAGCGAGCTCACCGACGCTCTCGCTGCCGAAGGCGCCACCGTGAGCTACGCCGACAGCATGGAGGCCGTACCTGAGGACTACCGTTCGCCCGAAGGCACGCTGGTGGTCTATACCCCCGCAGTACCCGCAACTAATGTGCCGCTGACCTTCTTCCGCGACGGCGGTTTCGAACTCCACAAACGCGCCCAGGTGCTCGGACAGATCACCCGTGCTTCGAAGAGCCTCTGCTTCTCCGGCACTCACGGCAAGACCACCACATCGTCCATGGCGGCGCATATACTGCACCTCGCCGGCGGCTGCAACGCCTTCCTCGGTGGCATCCTCAAGGGCTACAACAGCAACCTCATGGTGGCTCCCGACTCGCCCTGGAGCGTGGTGGAGGCCGACGAATACGACCGTTCCTTCCATCAGCTCGACCCTTACATCGCCGTGGTGACTGCCACTGACCCTGACCACCTCGACATCTACGGTACCGAGGAGGCTTATCTGGAGAGCTTCGCGCACTTCACCGAACTCATCCGTCCAGGGGGCGCCCTGCTCATGCACACCGGTCTGAAACTGAAACCGCGCCCCGGCAGCGACGTGCGCGTGTACACCTACGGCCGCCACGACGGTGACTTCCATGCCGACCGCATACGCACAGGCAACGGCACCATAGTATTCGACTTCGTATATCCCGGCGGCCGCATCGACGACATAGAGCTCGGCGTGCCCGTGGACATCAATGTGGAGAACGCTCTCGCAGCCCTCGGTGCCGTGTGGATAGCCGGCGAACTCACCGACGAGCTTGCCCGCAAAGCCATCGCTTCCTATCCCGGCGTGCAGCGTCGTTTCGACTTCCACCTCAAGACGCCCGAGCATGTCATCATCGACGACTACGCCCACCATCCCGACGAGCTACGCAGCAGCATAGCCTCCGTACGAGCCCTCTATCCCGAGCGCCGCCTCACCGTGGCCTTCCAGCCTCACCTCTACTCGCGCACACGCGACTTCGCCGACGAGTTTGCCGCCGCCCTCGACATGGCCGACGAGGTAGTGCTCATCGACCTCTATCCCGCCCGTGAGCTGCCGATAGAGGGTATCAGCTCGCGCACTATCCTCGACCGGATAAAAAATCCGAAAAAAATCCTTATTTCAAAGGAAGATTTTGTAAGTACGATGAAAAATCGTACCTTTGAAGTCTTATTGACAGCGGGTGCTGGCGACCTCAATCTGTACGTGCCGGCTCTCGCCGACAGCTATAAATAACCACGCTCCACGGCGTCGGCAGGAAACTCCGGCGTCAGTAAGAAAAGATGAACAGGAAATCGATACTCATGTGCCTTCTGTCGGTCTTGATGGCCGCTTATTGCTGCTTTGCGGTGCCCTATACGCAGCGCATGGCCGAGCAGGCGCATGTGCGTCAGTTGCGGGTGAACCTCACGGATCCGTCGTCGCGTTTCGTCAGTGTGTCGGATGTGATACTTGAGTGCCGTATGGACCCTGATACAGTCAGCCGCATCCTGCGCCGCGACTTCCCCCTCGACGAGCTTGAGCAGCGACTGATGGCGTCGGACAAGTTGCAGAGCGCCAACGTCACTATGGGCGCCGACGGTACCGTGCATGTACTGGTGGAGCCTATGATACCCGTGGCGCGCGTCTTCGACAGCAACCGTCGCGGCTCGTACTATATCAACGCCCAGGGCAAGGCCATCTCCGCCGAGCTGCGCTACCACATCGACGTGCCCGTCCTGGTGGGAGCCTTCGACTCCGTCCACCCCGCCTCGCGCCTGCTGCCGCTGCTCGACAAGATAGCCGGTGACCCGCGCCTGGGCTCGCTCGTAGCTACGGTGACGCAGGAGCCCGACGGCAACATCATCCTCGTGCCTACCATCGTGGGGCACGTCATTAATTTCGGCGACACTGCCAATGTCGACGAGAAGTTCAACCGTCTGCGCGCCTTCTACCGACATGTGGCGCCCACGATGGGCTGGCTGAAGTACGACACCGTGGCTGTGAAGTGGAATGACCGCATCGTGGCCACGCGGCGCAACAAGGCTGTCACGCCGCCGCCGATACCCACCGAGGAGGAAGCCTCCGGCATCCTCGACTTCGACGACAATGAACTGCCGCCCGAAGAAACGAACACCTGATATGAACCCTCTCACCTCAAAATAAAAACACACCGCAATGGAACCCAAGACATTAGCCGCTCTCGAAATATCCTCCTCCAAGGTCAAAGGCGCCATAGGCACCATCGGCCCCGATGGCCGACTGGTGATAACGGCCGTAGAGGAAATCCACGGACTGAACAATGTGCGCTACGGCCGCGTGCAGAATATACGCGAAGTGTCCGCGGCAGCAAATGCCCTGATACGCAAGCTCGAAGAGTCGCCGGCAGTGAAGCCGCGCACCATCCGCAGCCTTGGCATAGCTATCGGTGGCCGCTCGCTCTCCGGCGTCCCCGCCAAGGCAGCCCTCAGCTTCCCCCACGAGTGCGAAATCACCGATAAGACTATCGAGCGTCTGGCCTTCGAAGCCACTCACGATTTCATCGGCGACAAGAATGTCATTGCCACCATACCCCGCCGCTTCTTCGTCAACAACACCGCCGTTGTGCGTCCCGTAGGTACCTACGGCGAGACGCTTCGCGGCGAGTTCACGATGATTACCTGCGCCCGCGAGACGAAGCAGAACCTCGATCGCATCAAGTTCGACACTATAGAAGCCAACAATGTAGCCTACATACTGCGCCCGACGGCACTGGCCGAACTCATCCTCACCCCCGACGAGCGCGAGCTCGGCGCTGCCCTGGTGGATATAGGCGCCGAGACTACTACCGTAGCGATATACAAGGACGGTACTCCGGCATATATCTGCACTCTTCCTATGGGTTCGCGACTGATTACGGCCGACCTCATGACGGGTTTCAACCTCACCGAAGAAGGTGCCGAGGCTCTCAAGCACGACTATGCCGACGGGCATGAGGTGCCTGATATCGAGAGCGTTCGGGCCTATATCGCGGCGCGTGCCGGCGAGATTGCGGCGAATATACTTGCCCGCCTCGATGATGCCGCCTACCCCGCGGCGCAGCTCACCAAGGTGGTGCTCACCGGTGGGGCGACACACCTCGAAGAGTTCGCCAAAGAGCTTGAGCGTCAAGGCAAAGCCTCTGTACGCTACGCCGAGATGCCCGCCGAAGTTTCTTTCCGCGTACCCTCGCGCAACAACAGCGACAATATAGACATCGTTGGTCTGCTGCTGGCGGCTGCCCGCCGCTTCGGCGAGGACTGCCTCACGGAGCTGCCTCCGGTAGAGGCTCCGGTGACGCATGTGTCTATCGACGACTTCCCCGAGGTGGCTACCGTCTACGACGAAGTAGAGGAGCGAGGCTCCGACCGCTATGCGCCGGTGGACTACGACCGGCCCCGTCATGCCGCCGCCCCTGCTGCTCCCGAGAGTGAAGGGCCTTATGTACGTTCTGAGCAGGATGCCTACGGCCGCCCCGCGCCGGAAGCCGCCCGTCAGGTTCAGAACCCATACGCGCGTCAGCAAGATGCCTACGGACGCCCAGCACAGGAAGCAGGCCGACAGGTTCAGGACCCCTACGGGCGTGCCGCGCAGGAGTCAGTGAATAGCCGTCGCCGCGAGCTCGATGATGAAAACCTGCTGACCGACGACCCCGATGAGCCCGAACAGCAGCCCAAGGAAGAGCCCCGACGTCGCGGATTCTTCGGCTTCGGCCGACGCAAGTCCAAGCCCGCTCCCGTGGTGGACGATGCTCTCGATGCCTTCGGTGCCCCGGACCCCTATGTAGGTGGCCGCAATGGTGACTCTGACAAGGACTACGACACTCGGGGCTACGACAATGCCGACGGCTATGATGACGACTACGACGATGGCTACGAATCCAAACGCTCTGCCACCAAAGGCGGCGAACTTGGTGGCATCAAGAAGGCTCTGAACGCCATGAAGGGTGGCTTTATCGACATGTTCAATGTCGACACTGTAGCCGACGACGAGAAAGACGACGAATAATAATCATCCACAAGCGTCGATACAAATGGATTACAATAACATACACAATATAGATAATACAGAAGACACCGCTCTGCTGGAACAATTGACCCGCAAGAACGATGATGTGCCTCAGGGCAATATCATCCTCGCCCTCGGCGTAGGTGGCGGTGGGTGTAACGCCGTAGGATATATGAGCTCACAAGGTGTGAAGGGTGTGGACTTCGCCGTCCTCAACACTGACAACCAGGCTCTGCGCCCCATGCCGGTGAAGACTCAGTTGCTGCTCGGACCCAAGACCTGTGGCGGCAACGGTGCCGGCGGTAAGCCCGAAATCGGTCGTGCCGCTGCCGAGGAGAGTATTCCCGAGATAGAGAAGCTCCTCAACCCGCAGGTGCGCATGGTGTTCATCACTGCCGGTATGGGCGGTGGTACGGGCACCGGTGCCGCTCCCGTAGTGGCAGGCGTTGCCAAGAAGCGTGGCATCCTCACCGTGGGCATCGTCACTATTCCCTTCTTCTTCGAAGGCATGACGAAAATCCACGATGCCATCACCGGCGCCGGCGAGCTACAGAAGAACGTTGATGCCCTCCTGGTAATCAACAACGACCGCCTGGCTACTATCTACCCGGACATGGCCTGGGACGAGGCCTTCACCAAGGCTGATGATATCCTCACCACGGCCGCACGCACGATTTCCGACATGGTGACCACTCTGGCCAACATCAACATAGATATGCGCGACGTGGACACCTGTCTGCGCAATGGCCGAACGGCACTCATCTCCGTGGGTTACGGCGAAGGCGAGGACCGTATGAAGAAGGCTATCGACTCGGCTCTCTTCTCGCCCCTGCTCTGCGACACGAATATCATGAGCGCCAAGGAGTTGCTCTTCGCGTTCTATATCTCGCACGACCTCGACCCGAAGCTCAAGATGAGCGAGAGCTCCGCTGCCAATCAGCTCGTGGAGGTCATCAACAAGCATGTGCATATCAAGTTCGGCTGGGGCTACGACGATACTCTCGGCAACAAAATCAAGTTCACCATCCTTGCCTCCGGCTTCGACATGGCTGTGGACAGCAACGGCCACAAGATAGTGGTGCTCGAAGGTGAGGGCAACGAGAGCGAGAAGACCGAGGCTGCTATCGACTGGAACGCAATCTCGGACGTCTACGGCAGCGACAAGGTGGATGAGATGCGCCGCCGCCACGAGACACAGAACTACTACATCCTCAGCGGCGACGAGCTCGACGACGATGCTGCCATCGCCCGTGTGGAGGCTACGCCGGCATATCGCCGCAACCGCCGCAAGGTGGACGCTCGCCTGAGCACCGGCAACAGCGAGTACAGCATGCCCGCAGCTCCCGACAGAAATACCAACCGTCCGTCCAACCATATATCTTTCGATATCGATGACCGCTAAACGACTCAAACTGGTAGTATCTACCGGCGCCGGTATCAGTGCCGAGAGTGGCATATCCACCTTCCGCGACGCGGACGGCCTGTGGGAGAATCATAATGTGATGGATGTGGCGAGTGCCGACGGCTTCGCCCGCAATCCGGCGCTCGTGCATCAGTTCTACAACGAACGCCGCGCCGCCCTCGCCGCCGTGGAGCCCAACGACGCACACCGTATCCTCCGCCGTCTGGAGGAGTACTTCGACATGTACGTCATCACGCAGAATGTGGACGACCTGCATGAGCGTGCCGGCTCGTCGAACATCACCCATCTGCATGGCGAACTCACCAAGGTGCGTGCCCTCGACGATGAGAGCCGCGTGTGGAAGATAGGCTATCACGAGACCACCACGCCCGATACCGTCATCGATGGACATCATGTGCGCCCGCATATAGTGTTCTTCCAGGAGGCTGTGCCCATGTTCGAACGCGCTACGGAGCTTGCCGCACAGGCCGATATCTTCGTCATCATAGGTACGTCGCTGGTAGTGTACCCCGCCGCCGCGCTGGTGCAGTATGTGCCGCGGACGTCGCCTGTCTACTATATCGACCCGCGTCCCTCGCGCGTGCCCGACGGTGTGACGGTGATTCGCGAGAATGCCACCACGGGTATGGCCGAGCTCGAACGTATCCTCATTGACAAATATATCAAGGACGAATCCATCAAGCACTGACCGCGATGGGCCGATATAGCAACAGTGGCAAATATGGTGTCGGAGTTCTGGCTGCCCTCGTAGCACAGAAGGATCTCGATGCACTCGGCGAGTTGCTTCGGGTGCGTCTGCATGACCGTATCACTCTGCAGGCTTGCAGAAAATTCGGCAATCTGAGCCTTGATGATATAGAGGAATATTACAGTCAGTTCATCGCCCGATACTTCGAAAGGTCCCTCGAGAGCGAGGGCTGGTGCCTTGGCGCACTGTCGGAGACGGGCAATGTGGAGGGCTTTTTCTACACTTCGTTCAGAAACTTTGTCAACGATCAGCTCGCCAAGGAGCATCACCTGCCCGCGTCCGGTGCCAAATCCGGCGAGGAAGGTGACGGCACGGACTCACTCCCCGACTTCGCTCCCGGCAACGAGGCACCTTATGACCCTGTGGACGAGTCCGACCGCGAGATAAAGGAACGTAAGGAGCTCGAAATAGAGACTATCCTCGATGTGCTTGAATATATCTTCGAACTTGATGATATGACTCAGTATGAGGTAACTACCGACCTTATCAGTCGCCAGTTCCGCGGCAATTCGAAGCCCGTCAAGGTGCCTGAAGGCATAGCCAAGCAGTTCAACAAGCACGAGAGCGAGGTGGCGCAGGACATCAATAAGAAGATGAAGAAACTCAAGGCCTTCGCACAGGCGAATCTCGCCAAGCGCCTCAAGCAATGACACGCCCCGGGCAGTGTACACCTCCAAGAACTACCATCATCTCCCGGGTCCGCAAAGTAACCGCTATGGCGCCCGGCCTCAAAGAAATTATCTAAAGAAATAACTAACTCAATATCGACCAGCATGAAACGTTTCCTTCTATGGACCTTGCTTCTTGTCCTCACCGCACCGGCGCTCCTCGCCGCCGATGAGCCCGAGAAGCCCTGGCAGTATGTCAACGCCAACACTCTCCGCATCATCAACAAAGGTTTCAACGATACCGAGCGCGAGTATTCGCGCATCCCCGCCTACCTCCGCGACAGCGTTCGCGCCGACCTCTGGGACCGTCAGCAGTGCTCGTCGGGTATCGGCGTCCGTTTCGCCACCAACTCCTCGCGTATAGGCATCCGCTACCAACTCTTTTGGAACACTCACATGATCCACATGGCCGACACCGGCCTCAAGGGTACCGACCTCTATATCTGGGAGGGCGACTCTGTATGGCGCCATGTCAACACCAACCGCCCCTATCTCGCTGACAAGGAGAACAAGATTGTTGAATCCACCTATGTGAGCAATCTCGACACTACCCGCATGACCGAGTATATGGTCTACTTCCCCCTCTACGACGGTGTGAACGATGTTGAAATCAAGGTAGACAGCACCGCTGTCATAGTTCCCGGCGCTACCGACATCATTGATGCCGGCACCAAGATTGTAGCCTACGGTACAAGCATCCTCCAGGGTGGCTGCGCAAGCCGCACGGGTATGGTAGCCACCAACATCATCGGCCGCCGTCTCAACTGCGAGGTGGTCAACCTCGGCTTCTCCGGCGAAGGCAAGATGGACCAGTATATGGCCCGTGCCATGGCAAAGATTGAGGACGCCGACATGTTCGTCCTCGACCCTGTGCCGAACTGCACAGAGATGATGTGCGACACTCTCACCTACGACTTTGTCAACATTCTCCGCAAGGCCCGTCCAGATGTGCCCATCGTGATGGTGGAGGGCCCCATGTATCCCTACTACCGCTATGACAGCTTCTTCGGCAAATATCTGCCTGCCAAGAATGCTGCCTTCCGCAAGAACTATGAGCGTCTCAAGTCCGAGAACCCCGACAACCTCTACTATGTAACAAGCGACGGACTCGACGGCGTGGAAGACGACGGCACCGTGGATGGTATTCATCTCACCGACCTCGGTTTCCTCCACTATGCCGACAAGCTCACACCTATCCTCGCTGATATTCTCAATCAATCGAAAAAAGAAAAAAAGTAATGGCAAACTGGTTTGAATGTAAAGTGCGCTATGACAAGATTCAGGAAAATGGCGCAGCCAAGAAAGTCACCGAACCCTATCTCGTTGATGCTCTGAGCTTCACCGAAGCCGAGACCCGTATCACCGAGGAGCAGACTCCCTACATCTCGGGCGAGTTCAGCGTATCGGCAGTGAAGCGCACCAAGATTTCCGACATATTCTGGAACGAAGCCGGCGACCGCTGGTATCTCGTCAAGGTGGCTTTCATCACCATCGACGAGCGTTCCGGCGCAGAGAAGCGTGCCGTGTCGCAGATTCTCGTGCAGGCCTCGAACTTCCACAACGCCGTGGAGGTTTTCGATGAAGCCATGAAGGGCACTCTCGGCGACTTCGAGATAGTATCCGTCAACGAAACACCGCTGATGGATGTCTACAAGATGAAGGTGAAAGCATGAGCACCGTCGTCGACGCTATCGACAGTATACGCGCCTCACTCCCTCAGGGGGTGGGGCTCGTTGCCGTTTCGAAGTTTCATCCCGCCGAGGCCATCACGGAGGCCTATGGGGCAGGGCAGCGTGCGTTCGGCGAGAGCCGTGTGCAGGAACTGCTCGCCAAGGCTGCAGTGCTTCCCGGCGACATTCAGTGGCATTTCATAGGTCACCTGCAGACGAACAAGGTGCGTCGTCTCATCGAGGCGCGGCTCAATCTGCTCATAGAGTCGGTGGACAGTCTGCGTCTGCTCGATGCTATCGATGCTGCGGCCGCGCAGGCCGGCGTAGTGGCGCGTGTGCTGGTGGAGGCGCATGTGGCACAGGAGGAGACCAAGAGCGGCTTCGAACCGGCGGAGTTGCTGGACTATTTCGCTCGCGGAGGCTATCGGTCGCTGCGTGCCACGCATCTATGCGGACTCATGGGTATGGCCTCCAATACCGACGACGAGGCCCGCATCAGTGCCGACTTCGCCGCCCTCGCCGCCCTCAAGCGCAGCATAGAGGCCTCGGCGCCCGATCTCGTGGGATTCGACCATCTGTCCATGGGTATGAGCGATGACTATCCACTGGCCATAGCTGCCGGAGCAACCCTCGTACGCATAGGCACCGCCATCTTCGGCCCGAGAGAGTACTGAAATCCTTCGGCGACACAGGCATAAAAATTGAAAGTGCGCTACTTCACAGTAACGCACCTCCCTCATAACCAAAATTCAAGTATATTGTGAGTCTAACAAAACGTTGTCTAACCAACACAGAAGGAGTGCGGAGAAGCACCTTTACTTCTGCACTGCAAAATTAGTAAGAATATTCGAATTAGTATTCTAAAAATAATCTAATAAGTATAAATAAATCAAAAACACAGCCTCATACGCCTGTCGATATACCACTTTCGGCCTTGTCAGACGTTATATCCACAGATTATAATACACTATAAGATATGAATATAGACTTACGGCGGGAGATGATGACTCTCTATATGGAGCCACTGCGCGAGGGAGGCTCTCTCCCCGGGCTCGTGGAGGCGTCGGACGATTTCCGCTATGTGGCGAAATTCCGCGGAGCCGGTCACGGTACGAAAGCTCTCATAGCGGAATATATCGGTTCGGAGATAGCCCGCGCCGCCGGCTTCCGTGTACCCGAGCTGGTACTGCTCGACCTCGACGCCGACTTCGGACGCACCGAGGGCGACGAGGAGATACAGGACCTCCTGCGTGGCAGCGAGGGGCTCAACCTCGGTGTGCACTATCTATCCGGCGCCCTCACATGGGATGCTGCCGCCAATCATACCGACGCCGCCACGGCATCGCGACTGGTGTGGCTCGACGCCTTCCTCACCAACATCGACCGCACGGCGCGTAACACCAATATGCTCCTGTGGCACGGTGAGCTGTGGCTCATCGACCAGGGGGCGTCGCTCTTCTTCCACCATGCCTGGAGCGACCCTGAGCGGGCAGCCCTCAGTCCCTTCCCCTACGTCAAGGACCATGCCATGCTCGCCGACGCGTCGGCACTTGCCCAGGCCGACGAGGAGATGCACCGCCGTATCACCCCCGAGATAATCGATGCCATAGTAGATGCCATCCCCGAGGACTGGCTCGAAGCCTCCGGTACACCCGCCACGCCGACAGAGCAGCGCGATGTGTATCGTAATTTCTTGAAAACCAGACTGTCCAACTCACGAATCTTCACCGACCATGCAATCGCCGCACGACAAAATATTGTATGAGTACGCCCTCGTACGCTTCATTCCCCGCGTAGAGCGCGGCGAGTGTATCAACATAGGTCTGGTGATGATGTGCAAGCGCCGTCGATGGCTGCGGGCACGCTTTGCCATAGAGGAAGAGCGCCTGCGCGCCTTCGCTCCCGGCGCCGACATTGACGCGCTGCGCCGTCAGGTGGAAGCCTTCGAGAGATGCGCCGCCGGTTGCCCCGGACCCATAGGCGAACTGGAGGCCCACGAACGTTTCCGCTGGCTCACCGCCGTGCGTAGCGCCGCCCTTGGCACCTCGCGCCCCCATCCCGGCCTCTGCTCCGACCTCGACACCACCTTCAACCGCCTCTTCACCGACCTCGTCACCCCGTGACGCCCGGCCTTCCCTACCACTTCACATATTTAGTCTCGCTTTTGAGGATGGAAAAATAGTTGTCCAATCGGATAACTTTTTCACTTCATCAAATGTTGTATAATTGAACAACTTTTCTTAATTTTGCGATATGGTACGCGAAATTATAGCATATAAAGATTATTACCGGGACTTCATGTCCAGGCTTAGCGATAAGGAACAGCTGAAGATACGCAGGGCCTTATTGCTGTTCTCGGATACAGAAAGAATACCGGCTCACTTCATTAAATATATTGAAGATGGTATATATGAATTTCGTGTCACCTACGGAAATAATGAATTCAGAATATTCTTCATTTATGATGGAGATACACTCGTGATTCTATTCAATGCCTTCAGGAAGAAAACCCAAAAGACCCCAAGAAGTGAGATACAAAAAGCAAAACGATTAAAAGAGGAATATTATGAGGACAAGAATGCAGACATATAATGTGAGTGAAGAACTCAATCGTACCTTTGGAGCTCCGGGTACCGAAAGCCGCCGACAAGCAGAAGATCAGGCCTGGGAGGAGTATAATGCGCAGATACTGCTGGATGCCCGCAAGGAGTCCGGTATGACCCAGTCCGAGTTGGCTGAAAAGATTGGTGCCGACAAGAGCTATATCTCCCGTGTGGAGAGAGGGCTTACAATACCCTCCATTTCCACATTCTATCGTATGGTTGCCGCAATGGGACTTACGGTTGAACTAAGATAGCTGCGCTGAGATAATTAAATATCTTTGGGAAGGTGAGTCATAGCGGAGAGCTCGGTCCGGTTCTTTTATCGCTATGTCGGGGAAAATTGTTAATTTTGCAGTGCTATGAAAAAGATTACTAACGAAGAATTTGGCGGCGAACGTCCGCTCTTTGCCTCTCGCGGCTTGCAGCTCGACAATGTCACTTTCCATGCCGGCGAGTCGGCGCTGAAATGTTGTGCCGATATTGAAGCAGTCAACTGTCGCTTCGAAGGAAAATACCCTTTCTGGCACACTAACGATTTCCGTATATACAACAGTATCTTCACCGAAGGTGCCCGCGCAGCTCTATGGTACTCACGCAACTGTGTGATGGAGAATACGCGCGTGGAGGCGCCGAAGATGTTTCGTGAGCTCGATGGTATCCGTCTGCGTCATGTCGATATCCCGGACGCTGAGGAGACTCTATGGCACTGTGCCAACGTTGACATCGAGGACTGTTCCGTCGACCGTGCCGACTATTTGTTCATGCACAGTCATGATATAAGCATCCGCCGCTGGAAGCAGCATGGCAACTATTCCTTCCAGTACTGCCGCAATGTGGAGATTCACGATGCTGTCATCTACTCCAAGGATGCTTTCTGGGGCACGGAGAATGTCACTGTCTACGACAGCGAGCTCCATGGTGAATACCTCGGCTGGCACTCGCGCCGCCTGCACCTGGTGCGCTGTCATATCAGCGGCACGCAGCCTCTTTGCTACTGTCGCGACCTCATCCTGGAAGACTGTACCTTCGATGCTGACTGCGACCTTGCCTTCGAGGACAGTGAGCTGAAGGCTACCGTCATCGGCCATGTGACGAGTATCAAGAATCCTGCGGCCGGTAGCATCCGGGTGGGCTCGGTAGGCGAGATAATCATTGACGAGAACAGCAAAGCGGTTGAGCCCGTGGCTATTATCACTGACTGATGAGTATCTTCGACGAGCGTATCGACCGCCGTGGCAGCGGTTCTTACAAATGGGACAGCAGTGCCGACAGCGATGTGATACCCCTGTGGGTGGCGGATATGGACTTCCGCACCGCGCCGGCTGTGCTCGATGCTTTGCGGAGCAGAGTAGAGCATGGGGTGTTCGGCTACGTCAAGGTGCTCCCGAGCTATTACGAGGCTCTTACGAGTTGGTTCGAACGACGCCACGGCTGGTCTATCGACCCCGACAGGGTTGTTTATACTTCGGGCGTGGTGCCTGCTTTGTCGGCTATTATCAAAGGACTTACGCGTCCCGGCGACGGCGTCATCACTCAGACTCCGGCCTACAACTGTTTCTTCTCGTCGATACGCAACAACGGCTGCCGCCTGCTCGACAATCCTCTCATCCGCGAGGAGGGCCCGGACGGATTCACCTATCGTATCGACTACGCCGGACTGGAGGCTCTTGCCGCCGACCCTTCGGCGCGACTGCTTATACTCTGCAATCCTCACAATCCCACGGGACGTGTGTGGACGCGCGACGAACTGGAGCGCGTGGCGGCGATATGTCGGCGTCACGGTGTGCGGGTGGTGAGCGACGAGATTCACTGCGAACTCACGATGCCGGGCTACTCCTATACGCCCTACGCCACTGTGGATGAGGAGGCTATAGTGTGTTGCTCGCCAAGCAAAGCCTTCAATATCGCCGGGCTTCAGATAGCCAACATTGTCGCTCCCGACGAAGCTACGCAGGCACGTATCGACCGTGCTATAAACGACAACGAGGTGTGTGATGTCAATCCCTTCGGGGTAGTGGCTCTCGAAGCGGCCTACAACCACGGAGGACAGTGGCTCGACGAACTCGTGCAGTACCTGCATGGCAACTACATGATGCTCCGCCGCTTCTTCGCCGAGCATTTGCCCGCTCTCGCAGTGGGACATCTCGAAGCCACTTACCTCGCTTGGGTCGATGTACGCCCGCTCGGTGTCGACTCCGAGGAACTCGAACGCATAGCTCTCGACCGCGGCAAGGTGTGGGTCAACGCCGGCAGCATGTACGGCCTCGACGGATACATTCGTATCAATATGGCATGCCCGAGAGCTGTGCTCGCCGAGGGATTGCAGCGTTTGGCTGCTGTTATAGCCAATCTTAACCTTATTTAACTGATTGTGCGCCGCAAAAGCGCTATCTTTGCACCATAGAACTCAGATAGCGCCGAGCGGCGCATTTTCCTTGGTGCAAATTCATCACAGTTTCAACATAACATCCCACGAGAACGTTATAATCTCACAATAATAATTATCCTACACCTAATTCAAAACACTGAAATCCATTTAGTTTTCTTACTTCAGATAGTACCCTCATACAGCCGCGAGGCCGTACAATACTGCAAATAATATCTCACTATGGACACTAACGATACTCCCGAAAAGAAACCCAAACGTCCCCGTATCGGTCAGCCTTTCCAGGCCGGTGAAGGTCCTGCCACCTCCCGCTACGACCGCCCCTATAATCCCGGTGCTCAGAGCAATAGCTCTGCCGATGGCGACAGCTACCGTCCCCAGCGCCCCTACAACAATCAGAACCGTGAAGGCGGTTATCAGCCCCGTCCCTACAATCAGAACCGCGAAGGTGGCTATCAGCCTCGTCAGCCCCGCCAGTACAACAATGGCGAAGGCGGCTATCAGCCTCGCCAGACCCGCCAGTACAATAATGGCGAAGGTGGCTATCAGCCTCGCCAGCAGCGTCCCTACAATCAGAACCTGTCTCTTCTCCACATCTCCGAGCCCACGAGACAAGAGGCAATCTCG
>CAMWKV010000051.1 GCA_947174915.1 uncultured Porphyromonadaceae bacterium
AGCGGTCGCTCCATGGAGCGACCCTACGTCCGAGAAGCTATTTTGACACAGCCTCTTGCCTCGATTGCCCGAAACACTAATGGCAGAAGCCGGGGCTTTCGAGGATTACAGGCAATAAAAAAACGCGCCCGTGGAGGCGCGTTTTTTATTGCGGGGTTGCGGGGATTAGCGGATGTGTACCTTGGTGGTGCCGTTGGCGGTGTGGCGCAGGTATACACCGGGCGCGAGGACGGAAGCGTCAGTGCCGCGGTTGATACCGCCGAGGTCGTAGTACACTGCCTCGGTATCGGCGTCGGCTGCGACGTCTTCAACACCTACGGTGTCGAACTCAACTTCTACCTTGAGCACGTCGGAGTGACCTGTGGACACTGCGGCGGCAGCGGCGCGGCTCACCTGTGCAGGCATGCCGGCTGCGTGCTGTGCTTCCCATGTCTGAGGAGCGGAGAAGGCGGCGGCCTCTACGGTGAGAGCGTTGGTGAAGTGAGCTGTCTTGGTAGCCTCTACTTCCTGAGGTGCTACTACTGCGATGGCCTTGATGGTCATGCCGTCGGGCTCGTTGACGAGCGAACGGGGAGCGGCGAGGAACATACCCTCTTCACTACCGGCGCCGAGAGCGTAGAACAGCTTACCGGCGGAGTACTGCTCCATGGTGAGCCAATCCTCTTTGTGAGTGAAGTAGGCAGGGCTGTAGGGTACTTCGGGATATTCGAGTGCTTCGTTGGCCTCGTTGTCAAGGGCGTCGACGTACTCTACTGTAGAGCGCAGAGCCGGATCGGCTACGGGCTGTACGCCGGCGGCGAGGTAATCCTGCGGGTCGGTACCGTCCTTGGTGTAGAATACTACCACATGGTCGGCAACTTCTGCATTGACATTGAATCCGAAGAGTGTGAGGCGGCTCATGCCGGTCACATCGGCAGTAGTGGGTTCGTCAGATTCGAGAATCGAAGTGGTGAGTTCTACCGCAGGAACGGCATAACCGCCTTCGCATGCTTCGATAGAGCTGAGGATGAACTTATCTCCGAGGTGGAAGCCTGTCACATTGTAGACGGGAGCCTTCTCGCCATCGGTCTCTACCATAGCACCGAGGTTCTTGTGAGAAACGGTGGCGGTAAGTTCGGTAGCGCGGTCGAAAGCGTGGCTGAGGGTATAGCCATCGGCATCAATCATGGTGCTGTTCACTACGACATCCTCAATGCGGACGAACTTCATTGCCGAAGCAGTACCGAGGGCGTGGATGCGAGCGACAGCAGCCTCCTCACGATGAGTACCGGTGGTACGTTCGAAGCCGCGGAGGGTACCGGCGAAGGACTCGAAGGCATACATATCCTTGTCGTCGGCAGCGCTGACAACAACGATGGGATTCGAGATAACGGCGGTTCCGTCGAGAGCGGCGGTGAATTCGCTGTAAGGCACGTGTGCCGCAGCTATGGTGGTGCCATCGGTGAAGAAGACATCCATCACATCACCGTCGAGAGCCTGGCCGGCGTGGAGCACAGCCATGTCACCCTTGATGACGTAGAGTGTACCGGCTTCGGTAGCATCAGCGATAGCGCCTACTTCGGCTACCTTGCGAGGAGCGGCAGTATAGAGTCGGAGGGCACCGTCGGCTCCGGGCACGAAGCCTGCGCCAATGTTGGTATCGCCGGCCTTGACAGTAGCGTTACCGGCAGCGTCGACAGCGATGCTGAAGAGGGTGGCGTCAGCTGCAGCGGCCGTCCATGTCAGACCATCGCCGGCAGCGAGATAACCCTTGGCGGAGCTGATGGTGAAGGTACCGCCTACATGCTCGGTGATAGTGAGCTCGGCAGCATTGGCGATAGCGGGAATCTTGCCTTCACCGGCCATAGCGGCAGCGGTGAGGTCGGCAGAGAGTACGCTTTCACCGGATACGGCGTAGTAGGTATCAACAGTATTGATCTGCGCGCTGTGGGTAAGAGCGACAACCTCGGTAGCGGGGGCACATACCACGGTAGCGTCGAAGCCCTGTGACTTGGGAGCGGGGGTAGCGGTAGTGGTGGCTTCACCGGGAACGATGAACATGCTCAGACCGTCGTGGGTGTTGGTACAACGGCCATAGTAAGCATAGAGGTTGCCGGCGTAGTCGAAGTCCATCTGGCATACTTCGTCGGCACCGTCCTTGGTGCTTCTGGAGTCGGGGAGCTCGGCGCGGAAGGTGAGCGTGGGCACGTTGCCGTTCCATGCTACATCGTAGAGCTTGATACCGAGGGTACCCATACCTACTGCGAGGAGGTTCTCTTCGCGGTTGAGAGCTACAGCACCGGCAGTAGCTTCGATGATATCACTGTGTTCGCCGGAGTTGTAGAGAATGTTGCCTTCAAAGTCAACGAGTACGAAGCCGGGGCAACCTGCATTGTTATTGCCGGCGCCACGATGCTGAGCTACGAATACGCCATGCGAGCAAGGATAGAAGCTGACATTTGTATTGGCCCACATGCTATTGCTGTTGAACTTGCTGTCGCCAATGACGGTGGGAGCTGTAGTCACATGAGTGTTCTTACCGATCTTGTGCGATACTACGCAGTAAGGCTTGGCGTTACCGGAAGGATAGTCCTCCTGGAAAGACCACATCTGAGTATCATCACCCTCACCAATGAAGCAGAAGCCGGAGTTACCGCCGCCGAGAGCTACACCATTATAGGTCCAGCAGCCGCCGGAGTCCTTGGTGGCACCTGCAGGAGCGAAGATATTGCCTGTGCCGTACTCGGGGTGCAGAGGATTGAATACATACACACCTGCGCCCTTATCGGCGTAGTCGTTGGCATATACGCAGCCATCGCTCTTGCGGTAGGCCACGCGGTAGATGGATGCGCGGTTGGAAGCTGTCCAGTCGCTGTGACCGGTCAGGTAGGTACCGCGCTTCTCAGTAGTGGGTTCGTAGATGGTGAAGCCCTTGGCGTAGCCGTCAGAACGTACTACAAGACCGAAGGCTTCGCTCTCGGTGTCCTTGATGGCAACGACACCGCCACGGGATGTAGCGTCGGCACCGTCGAAGAAGAAGCGGCCGCCTGTCAGCTCACCCTTGTTGTCCACGAGGACTTCCCAGGTATAGTGGGCGGGCTCGAGGAGGCTGAAGGGTACGCTCAGAGTGTGCGTGCCGGCAGCCATGGTGCCCTGCGGGTAGGAGTAGTCCTTGCCACTGTCGGAATGGAGCACGAGGGTGACATTGTGCGACTTCTGACTCAGAGAGAAGGTGTAGTTGTACATGGTCTCCTTCTGCTCTACCTTCAGGCCGTAGGCGAAGGCAGCGGGCTGGAAGTCGGACACGCCGGTGCCGGTGAATGTGTAGTCGATGGAACGCATGCCCTTGGTGGCAACGGTGAGAGTAGCGCTTACAGTACCGCGGGTGGTGGGGCTGTACATCACGGTGACACTGCCGGCACCTTCTTCGGCGCTGATAGTGTTGGTGGTGATACGGAAGTCGCTGCTGCCGGTGAGGCTCAGGAGGATATCGCCCTGGAGGTTCTCACCTTCGATGTTGAAGGAACGTGCGGCGGTAGTACCTACCTCCATCTCGCCGAAGTTGACGTCGCTGAGGTTGGTGGTGAGCTCGGGAGCGTCTACACCGGGGGCAACGATAGTGGTGGGAGTCATGAACTTCGACACGGCACCGTTGCGGACAGCGAAGAGTGCCAGACGGCTCTCTACGTACTTGCCGGTCTCGTCGAGGACGGCAACGCCCATACCTGTGGTGGCCACGTTGGTGTTGGCGTAGTCGCTCAGGGATGCACCGGAGAGGCTTACGGCCTTGGCCTTGTCGAGACCGTCGGTGATGTCAGCAAGGATGACACCGCAGTTGACGGTGTTGTCGCGGTAGGATGGCGAGGTCATGTAGATCTTGCCGCCCATGCGGAAGATACCGGTGTGAACGGCGTTGGAGGGGATTACATTCACCGATACAGTAGCAGTAGCCTTGCCGCCGGAATCGCCGCGAACGGCATCGACACGCTTCATCAGGATAGCGGGCGAGTTCGTACCGTTGACGATATACTCATTGTCGGCGTAGGGCGAAGTGAACAGAGTCATACCGCCGTCGGCAGCGCCGAAGGCATCGCCGAAAGCACCGGTGGTGAGGTTGGTGGTCAGGTTGTAGTAGAGATTGCCCTTGAGCTGCATTTCCTTGATTTCAAGAGCCATCATACGGAATGTGCTGCCGGAGCTGCTGCGGCCTGGATAGTACCACCAGCCGGAGGTGCGTGTACCCGCCCATGCCATTGTACCGCCGGCGGTACCTACGGACCAGTTACCTTCCTGATTGGTGAGGTTGGCAGGCATAGGATCGCCCTGAGCGATACCGTTGCTGTCCTTGGCCCATACATACTGTATCAGCTGTCCGGCAGCGCTGAGAGTCTGGTCGGCCCAGTTCATACCCACGAGCCATCCGTCGCCGGTGATGGCGATATCGGCCACACCGCATTTGCCTACCGTGTTGGCGGTAGTGCCAAGTGTGCGGAGGACGCGGCCTGCCACATGGTCGTACACTACGATAGTAGCCTCGCTGCCTTTGTGGGCAAGGATATAGAGCACGTCGCCGCGGGGGATGACACGCTTGATGACCTTGCCGGCGAGTTCGGCAACGGCCTTGTCGGTGTACTCAGCCTGAACGGTGTACGACGAGGGAGCCTCATAGCCGTATGCTGCGGGGTCGTCCTGGTAGATGACGTCGGCTCCGGCCTTCTGCTCGGCAGTACCGGTCAGTGTGATGGTCTGCGCGGGATAGTCCGGCGTGGAGATTACCAGCGAGGCGGTGTGTGTACCGGCGCGGCTGGGAGTATAGGTCACTGTTACATCACCTTTGCCGTTGGCCTTGAGGATGGAAGTGTTGTTGATCGTGAACTGAGCGGCATCGGCACCGGAGATGGTCATGGTGATGTTGTCGCGGAGGTTCTTACCGGTGATCGAGTAGGTCTTCGAAGCGGAAGAGCCTGCGTTCATCGTACCGAAGTCGGCATTGCCGGCGGGAGTGATGGTCAGCTCGACAGGCTGGAGCTCCACTTTCGCGGAGCTTACGACGAACAGACCGCTATGCACGGCGCGTGTGCCGCTGGCGTCGGTGGAGTGATTCACCTGCGAACCGTCGGCAAACATCTGAGCGGAACCGCCGCAGTCGACCTGCGCAGCGTAGGTAGCACCGAAGTGCTTCAGCACATAGGTGAGCTGGTCGGTGGAGAGTCCATAGTATTCGCCGCTCTTATGACCGCAGACACCGATGTAGAGCTTGGTGCCGTCGTCGTTGGTACCGTAGATTGTACGGGCGTATACACTGCCGTTGTAGCTCGTCTGGTCCACGAGACCACCCTTGTTGCCTACCACCTTGCCGGCCACCATGGTCATACAGTTGCCGGAAGTGGCATCCTCTACCTCGGGCCAGTTGACGCCGTCGGTGATGAAGTGGTTGGTGAGGATGAGTTCGTCGCCCACTTTATAGTTGTTGGCGAGCACGGAAGCATAGGGAGCGCCGGAAATATCCTGACCTACGATACAGAGGTCGTAGTTGCCGAGAGTACCGGTGCCGGCATTCTTCTTGATGTCCTTGATAACGTACTTGGTAGTACCTGTGCCGCCGACTTTCATGGCAGTCTCACCCTCGGCGAGCGAGAGGTACACCTCGGTACATTTGCCGGATACGATGTCCCATTTGTTGGACGAATTGAGAGTAACGGGCTTGAAAGCTTTGGTACGACCCCATGCGGGAGTATATACAACAGCAGAACCTTCGCAGACAGTACGGTTGAAGTCGCGGAGGTCGAGCACATGGTTGATACGTGTATTGAGGAATTCGAGCTTGGGTGCGTAGTAGTTGATCTTCATGCGACCGTCGGCGGTGAAGGCTATCATACCTGTCTGTGCAGGGCCGCCGATATGGCTGCCGTAGCCGCCTGTAGCATTCTGCACGTAGGTCTCGCCGCCGCTGATAGCGGTTCCGTGTGGCTGATAAGCCATCTGCGATGTCCACGGCTGCTCGGAAGTAATCCAGAAGTTGGCATTGGCGCCGGCCACCACATGATGGTCGGTACCCTCATGCTTGGATGCGATGCTCGAGAGCGAGGCCGTCGAACCGCCGGTAGTGCCGGATGCAGTGTAATAATCAACAGATACTGTGGGATTTGTAAGATCGGCGATTACCAGATAGACGTGAGTACCGCAAGAAGCGTAGCCGCCGGAGCCGTTACGTCCGGCTGCCTTGAGGTACTTGTAAGTCACACCCGGTGCAATCTCACGCTCCACCTCGGTGGTGAAGTCGTAGCTTGCCGACCCCAGACTGATGGTCTCGGCTTTCAACGCCGGTACGCACAGCCCTGCCGCCAGAGCGGCCGTCAACAACAATTTTTTCATTGTGTCTTGTGGGATTAATTTAAGGTTATAGTTGATTGGTTTTATAGACTGATGGACTTGTTTTATAGCCAGTGCAAAAACAGGAGATATTTCTCCCGGTCAAAATTACAAAAAATCAGTGAATAACACTCACTTTCTTTTCGTTTTTTCTGCAAATATGTTTTATAACATAAAAAAATCACGTTGCGACACTATATACATACAGTGTCACAACATGATTTTTTATGCCGTAGGACTAATCCCCCAATATTTGTTAACGCTGGGGGCTACGGTTTCCGAGAACGGTAGTTGAGGGCTGAGAGAGTGCGGTTGCAGTCTTTCTGCAACTCGGGACGCAGGATGCCGGCACGGGTCGGATCGGCGATGTTGAGGTCGGCATAGCGGTCCTCGTCGGCAGTATATTCGGCCACGGTCTTCACGGGTTCGGGGTTGTTGAAGCGCGGCGATGCCGTCAGCGGTGAGCTGCCGTTGGTGCCGCTGTTGTCAGGACCGGGTGTGGGGCTGTCGATAGTGAGACCCGACTCGCCCTGCGCATACTGCTCGGGGCGGAAACGATACAGAGGCCAGTAGCCCGACTCTACCGCGCGACGCTGCTCCACTACGGAGTGTCCCAGGCCGGGCTGTATGCCATGCATGAGGCATGGACAGTAGGCTATGACGATGGCCGGACCGGGGTAGCGCTCGGCTTCCATGATAGCATCGATAGCCTGCTGATAGTTGGCCCCGAGGGCGATGGAAGCTACATAGACATTCCCGTAGGTCATCATCATGCGGCCGAGCTCTTTCTTGGCCACGCGCTTGCCGTCCGGCGCGTACTTGGCCACGGCGCTACGGGGTGTGGCCTTGGACATCTGGCCGCCCGTGTTGGAGTAACACTCCGTATCCATGACGAGCACCTTGATGGGCTCGCCGGAAGCCAGTACATGGTCGAGCCCGGCGAAACCGATGTCATAGGCCCAACCGTCGCCACCGACAGCCCACACGCTTTTCTTGCCGAACATATCAGCGGCGTCGAGCAGCGCGGCGAAGGCCGGCGACTGGTCCTTGACTCCGGTGAGAATGCTGCTGAGCATGCGACCCGTTTGCTCGGACAGTTCGGGGTCGTCCTTCGCCGCCAGCCATGCTTCAAGGGCCTCCTTGACGTAGGGTGGCGTTGCAGGGTCGTCGGCAAGAGCCTTGGCCTGCAGAGCCACGCGGCGGCGCTGATGCTCTATGGCAACGAGCATGCCGTAGCCGTACTCGCCGTTGTCTTCGAACAGAGAGTTGCCCCATGCAGGACCGCGCTTGCCATCGGTGCAGCAGTAGGCGTTGGAGGGGAAGTTGGCGCCCCATATCGAGCTGCATCCGGTAGCGTTGGCTATGATGAGACGCTCGCCGAAGAGTTGCGTGAGGAGTTTGACGTAGGGCGTCTCGCCACACCCGGCACAGGCGCCGGAGAATTGCAGGCCGGGCCTGTGCATCTGCGACCCTTTGACTGTCGGACGCGGCAGCAGGCCTGTCTTCGAGCTGACATTGGCCACGGCCCAGTCCACCATGGGCACCTCGCGGTCGAGTACCTCGTCGACGGGTGTCATGGTGAGCGCGTGTCCCGGACAGATGATGGAGCAGGACGAGCACCCGAGGCAGTCCTCGGGATAGTTCTGTATATGGAATTTATATCCCGTCGGCATTCCGTAGGCATCCTTCATGGCGAATCCTTCGGGAGCCTTGGCCGCCTCGTCGGGCGAGAGGACAAAGGGACGGATGGCAGCGTGAGGACATACGAGTGAACACTCGGTGCACTCCACGCACTTGGTGGCATCCCACACGGGTACGCGGGTGGCTATGCGGCGGTGTTCGTAAGCCGTTGTGCCCATAGGCATCACGCCGTCGGGGGCGAGGGCCGACACGGGGATGGCATCGCCGCGTCCATGTATGCAAGGAGTGTGCACCTTGAGGATGAACTGCTCCACGGCCTCGGAGGGATAGCTCACCTTACGGTCGGGAGCTGCCGCAGGCTCGTCGGTCCATCCGTCAATTGCGTTGTAGTCAATCTTCTTGAGGGCTTCGAGGGTCATATCGACAGCCTTGAAGTTGCGCTCCACCACGGTGCCTACCTCATGGCGGTAGGTGGCGGCGATACTTTTCTTGAACTCTGCCAGGGCATCGGCATAGTCCACGATACCGCTCAGCGAGAGCCACACCGTGTCCATGATGGTGTTGATGCGCGGACCCAGGCCGCACTGCGCGGCAATAGTATCGGCGTCTATATTATATAATGTAAGTTTCTTAGCAGCAATGGCACGGCGCATAGCCACTGGGAGTTTCGTGGCGAGCTGTTCGGACGTCCAAGGAGAATTGAGCACGAACACGCCACCCTCCCGGCATTTGGACACCATGTCGAAACGGTTGACATAGGATGTCTTGTGACAGGCCACATAGTCGGCGTCGCTGATTTCGTAGGCCGACGTGACGGGGGCATGACCGATGCGGAGCTGTGATATGGTGTAGCCGCCGGATTTCTTGGCCGAGTAGTTGAAATAGGCCTGGGCATCGAGACCCGGAGTATTGCCGAGCATTGTGGCGAGCATCTTGGTACCACCGACAGTACCGTCGTTGCCGATGCCATAGAATATAGTCTGATAGGTGGACTGCGCCACCTTGGTCTCGACGGTCTCGGTGATGTCGAGCGACAGATGTGTCACGTCATCGTTGATACCTACGGTGAATGGGTTCTTAGGCGACTCCTTGGCCATTTCGTCATAGATAGCCTTGACCATCGACGGGTTGAATTCCTTGCTTGAGAGGCCGTAGCGACCACCGATGACGCACACGTCGCGGCGTTCGGGCGCATTGTACAGCGCCGTCATCACATCTTGGCACAGGGGCTCGTGCTGCGCGCCGGGTTCCTTGGTGCGGTCGAGCACGGCGACGGTGCGCACAGTAGCGGGAAGGGCGGCGAGGAACTGTTCGGTGGGGAAGGGACGATAGAGGCGTACGGTGATGACGCCCACCTTGTAGCCCTCGGTGGAGGCGTTAAGATATTCGGCTGTCTCAGAGGCAACTTCGGCCGCCGAACCTATCACCACTATCACGCGGTCAGCATCGGGAGCACCGCTGTAGTCCACCAGATGATACTGACGGCCTGTCACCGATGCTATCTTGTCCATGGCTCGCTGCACGATACCCCCGAAGGCGTCGTAGTAGCTGTTGACAGCCTCGCGGTTCTGGAAATATACGTCGGGGTTCTGTGCCGAGCCGCGCAGGTCGGGGTGCTGGGGGTTCATGGAACGATGACGGAAGGCCGTGACTTTGTTCCAGTCGACAAGCGGTCGAAGCGACTCATAGTCAATAACATCAATGGTATCGAGTTCGGACGAGGTGCGCCATCCGTCGAAAAAGTGAAGCACGGGTAGCGAGCCTTCGATAGCGGCAAGATGCGCCACGGCGCCGAGATCCATAGTCTCCTGCACGGAGGCGGAGGCGAGCATGGTAAAACCGGTAGCACGGCAGGCCATCACATCCTGATGGTCACCGAATATAGATAGGGCATGCGTAGCCAACGAACGACAACCTACATGGAAGACCACCGGCAGGAGTTCGCCGGCGATTTTGTACATGTTCGGTATCATGAGCATGAGACCCTGCGACGCGGTGAAAGTCGTGGCAAGGGCACCTGCGGCGGCCGCACCGTGGACAGCGCCGGCGGCTCCGAGTTCACTCTCCATCTCGCGCACCTCAAGGGGCTGCCCCATGAGGTTGCGGCGACCTTCGAGACCCCACCGCATGGCGGTATCGCCCATCGCAGCGATAGGAGTGATGGGATATACTGTTGCTACATCGCTGAGGGCGAAGGCACCGTGCGCCGCTGCCGTACAGCCGTCTAATATCTGCTTTTTCATTTTTACCGGGAATTAATCATATCCATTACAACACTTTCGTCCCCGGAAAGTTCCCTGGTGCCGGGCTACGTCATCGACTGATGGATTTCTGCAAGAGGAGCTTGAGGTCGGCGTCCCGTAGGCCGGAGGCGGCAAGGGGGACGGCTTCGTTATAGTCGTTGAGGTAGACGCGCTCGGGCTCGGCATAGTCGGCGGAGATGAGGGATGCCTGAGGGTCGAAATATTCGCAGGAGAGCGCTCCGAGATCGAGCAAGGTATGGAAGGTACTGCGGCTCGACGACACGTTGCGGTCGGCATTATGCTCCAATGCTGCAGCGGCCTGCGGATGCTGCTCCTTGTAGCCTTCAGAGAGCCATACAAGCATGGGCACATGAATCTGGTAGTAGGTGGGCGTGGGAGAGGCATGCAGGAAGCGTTCGCGGCTGTCGTCGAAGATGTCCTCGCCGTGGTCGGCAAGATAGACTACGGCGGCGGGAATACCGGCGGCCTCGACAGTGGAGATGACGCTGTCGACTACGGCATCGGTGTAGAGGATAGTGTTGTCGTAGGCGTTGAGGAGTCGGTCGCGGCTCGATGGCGATGCCGCCACATAGTCCTCCGGGGAGAAGTGACGGTAGTCCTCAGGCGCACGGTCGCGATAGTTGAAGTGCGAGCCGTAGGTGTGCAGTACGGCGAAGGTGCGACCCTCCCTGTTGTCGGCTATGAAGCGGCACAGCGGCTCAATGAGGTCCATATCGAAATGGTGTGCACCGTCGTCGTTGAGGAAATGTATGGTATCGGCCTGCTCGCCGAAGAAATCGATGAGTGCGCCGTTGCGCTGCTGGTTCGATAGCCACGCCGTAGTGTAGCCCGCTTCGCCGAAGGCATCTATCACGCCCTTGCTGCGGTAGATATCGCGGAAATGCGAGGCATCGAGGTGCGACATCATAAGCGGCACACTCTTGTGGGTGGTGTTGCTCTCGCTGAGGGTGCGCGGGAAGAAGGTAAGATCTGCGCGGTGGCTCAGGTGAGGATTGGTGTCGCGCGAATATCCGCCGAGCTGCCAGTTGTCGGCGCGACTCGTCTCGCCGATAACGAGCACCACCAATGTCGGTGTCATGGTGGTGTCGGTGCATACGGTATTGAAACGGAAATCTTCGGATGCGAGGAAATAATCCTTTGTCATAGCCGTACGGTGCCCTGCCTCTATCATATTGCTCACCACATTGACGGGGAAGAGCTGACGCCCCGGGGAGTATGAATCGACCACACACGCCACAGCAAGCACGATGGCTCCGGCAAGGGTTGATACAGCTCCGGCTATCAGAGATTTTCTACGGCTCCGGCGCGACAGTTCGCCACCCTTGACCCACGACAGTATGCCAAAGACAAGCAAAGGTAGATAGAGCACGACCACCATCACGATGGCAGTTTCAAGATTCGCAAGGAGTTCACCGGCCTCGTGCACATTGGTAGTAACTACATTGAGGAACATGTCCACGGCGATGATGGATTCGCCATAAAGAAACAGGAGTACTATCTGAAACGCCGCCAGCACCATCTCGGGAAGCAGGAACACTACCATGCGTCCGGGACGTCGCCACAGCGACATGAGCATCAGATAGACACCCGCCGGCAGCAGTACGTTGATGGCACGCGCCGGCAAGTCATAACTGATTTCTGTGATGTCAAGGGCGATATTCGGTACTATAAGCAACAGTGGTGCCACCCAGACAAGAATCTGAGCCATCAGCTTGCTGCCAAGGAAATTATGTAACTTAGAATGCTTCATTGATACTGAAAATAAAACCTGTCTGATGACGGCCGAAACCGAGGTCGAGGCGCACGTTGACGCGCTTCTTGAATTCCCATCGATAGCCTACGCCGTAGTTGGGAAGCACCTCATTCCATCTCAGGGCAGAGAATTTTGGGAATACCGTACCGGCGCCTACCCATAGCACCACACCGTTGCGGCGCCATACGTGCTGACGGAGTTCGACGCAGCAGTCGAGTTCGTTCTTATCACGATAGCGGCCTTCGAAATAGCCACGCATATTATCGCTGCCGCCAAGGGTCGACAACTGGCCCCAGGGGGTATTGCCATAGGTGAGGCGACCGTGCACTTCGGTAGCAATCGTCGCCGAGCGCCACAGCGGGTGATACCATGCAGCAGTGAATTCGGTGAGACTGAAGGCGTATTTGTTGCCGATAAATCGCGGGTTAAAAAGCTGGTCGAGACGCAGATACACGCCACGAGAGGCGTTAGTGAGGAAATCGCGGTTGTCGTACTGGAGCGTGAAACCGGCGCCGAAATTGAAGGTGCGGTCGCTCTCCCCTTCCCACAGCCATGGCTTCTCGAAGTCGCGCCCATTGATGTAGTCGAAGGATGCCATGGGGCCGAGGAAGAGGCTCGGGTGCAGACGCCACACATAGGTGACGCGCGCTTCGGACAGTAGATATTTGTACTTGGATTCGTTGTCGTCGTTGGCTCCGGCGGCATATCCTATACCCCAGAATTTGGTGGTGTTCGATGCAAAATTCACATCGTACTGCAGACGGGCACGGTCGCCGGGCATGATATGGTTGCCGCGGACACCGAGCTTGAAGAACATGCTCGTAGTGGCATCGGCATAGATTGCCACATCGCTCGGAGGCGCCACAGTATCGCGCATGTTGGTGCGATAAAGGCCGGCAGCCACCAGACCGATACCGAACTTGGTATCAGAACTATAGTGCGGGCCGCCTATCACGCTGAAATCAAAACGCTTGTTGCGGTGGGGTTTGTTGCTCTCGTTGAAGTAGTCGATGATTTTGTTGATAAAGCCTTTCTTCTTGGGAGCAATGCTGTCAGCAGGCAAAGTCAGGCTGTCGATAGGAACGGAGTGCTGTGCATACACACTGTCTGCCGCCGAGCCGTCTATGGAAAGCATAGCGGGGGCTGAGGCAACACTAATACTGTCGCAATCCGCTGCATGTGTGGATATTGCGACGAGCATAAGTATAAGTGTGATGAATTGTGATGCTCTGTTCATAATCTTAAGGCTTGCAATATTAACAAAAAAAAGATAACTTTGTTAGATAAAAATCACATTTCGACCATAAAATTTGCCCTAAGCACCAACAAAGACCAGATGAAAACCAGCGCCAAGCACACCTGTCGGCAATTGGCCGGACTCCTTGAGCAGTACGGAGTGACTGACATCGTCGTGTCGCCGGGCACGCGCAACGCCCCCATCGTGATGGCTCTCCATCGCAGCGGCGCCTACAGGCTCCATCACTGCGTGGACGAGCGTTCGGCAGCCTTCCGCGCCCTCGGTCTTGCCGTAGCCTCCGGGCGTCCCGTAGCCATGACTTGCACCTCTGGCACTGCGATGCTCAACTATGGCCCGGCTATGGCGGAGGCTTTCTACTCGCGCGTACCGCTGATAGCCATCACCGCCGACCGTCCCGCTCGGTGGATTGACCAGCGCGACAGCCAGACTATACGTCAGCACGGCGCTATGGATGCCTATGTGCGCTGCGCCGTCGATATCGCCGACGACTGCGACCCCGGGTGGTCCAACCGTCTCATCAACGATGCCCTCCATGCCGCCACTGGCAATATCCCCGGACCGGTGCATATCAACGTACAACTTGACGCACCCCTAACGGGCGAAGTAGATGCCGACCCGACAGATGGCTGTCGCAAAATCGAGGTCTTCCGTCCGGCTCCCGATGTACAGAGCATCGAAGCGTTTATCCGAGGTATACTCAGCCCTTGCGAGGACAGCAGTGTCGGCTTCCACGCACCCAAAGTGATGCTCTTCATATGCGGCATGATGCCTCACGAAGCCGAGGCCATTCGTCCGCTGCTCAAAGAATTACGCACATCCGGAATAGCTATCGTACCTGAGATTCAATCGTCGCTTACAGACTGTGCGACGGTCACCGCCGGAGCGCTCGAAGCCGCGCTGCAACGCCGCGAGGTCGCCGACGATCTCTACCCCGATGTCCTCATCACCCTCGGCGGGAGCGCCGTGAGCGCTACCATCAAGGCATGGCTTCGCCGCTGCCCCACCCTGCGTCACATATCCGTCGGTTACGACGACAACACCGTGGACACCTACGGCCACCTCGCTGTCACCGTCGACAGCAGCCCCGCCGCCTTCCTCGCCGCCCTCTCCGCCGCCCTCTCCGCCCATCCCGCCGCCCAAGCCC
>CAMWKV010000052.1 GCA_947174915.1 uncultured Porphyromonadaceae bacterium
GTGCCCAGAACAGGACTCGAACCTGCACGCCTCGCAGCACTCGCACCTGAAACGAGCGCGTCTACCATTCCGCCACCTGGGCATTGCGGTGGTCGGGAGTTCCCGGCCGGTTGCGTTTTGCACTGCAAAGTTACGAACTTTTTTCTTCTCCACAATAGTTTCGATGCATTTTTTTTGCTATTTTTGTTGTGATTTTTCGGCTCGTCATAGCGCCGCTCACTTAAGCAACTATTAATCAACACGATATGAATATCATCAAACCGGGTACTCCCGTAGGTCTCTGCAGCGACCACGCTGGCTTCGAACTCAAAAACATCATCGCAGGCTATCTCGAATCGAAGGGTATCCCTACCCGCGACTTCGGCACTTTCAGCGACGAAAGTTGCGACTACCCTGACTTCGCCCATCCCTGCGCTCTCGCTGTCGAGGCCGGCGAGGTATATCCCGCCATCGCTCTCTGTGGCACCGGCAATGGTATCGGCATGACTCTCAACAAGCACCGGGGAATCCGCGCCGCACTCTGCTGGCTCCCCGAGCTCGCTCACTTCGCCCGCGCCCACAACGATGCTAATGTTCTCGTCCTTCCCGCCCGCTTCATCGCCCCCGAGGTGGCACTCCAGACTGTCGACACTTTCCTTGATACTGACTTCGAAGGTGGTCGCCATATCCGTCGCATCGAGAAGATGACAAACTGGTAAGGGTCTCGACATATAAGCTATGAAATATCAACTCCTTATCGCTGCGCTTATTGCAGGCTCGGCGATGCAGCTGACATCATGCTCGCGTTCCACTCATGATAGCGAGGACAATAAGCTCGTCATCCTCCACACCAACGACACGCACTCTCAGATCCTCCCGGACCTCAACGACAAGGGCGGCGTCCTCCGCCGCATGGCCGTCATCGACAGCATCCGCCAGGCCAACCAAAATGTACTCCTCATTGACGCCGGCGACGCCGTCCAGGGCACATTATTCTTCTACCTTTATGGTGGCCACACCGAGCAGGAACTCCTCAACGCCATGGATGTCGACATACGCGTACTCGGCAATCATGAGTTCGACAACGGTATCGACTCCCTTGCCGCCGTATGGTCCAAGAGCAAATCCGAGAAGCTGGCATCGAACTACGACCTCTCCGCCACGCCGCTCAAATCGCAGTTCAAATCCTACACCATCCGTCAGGTCGGCGACAAACGTGTCGGTTTCATCGGCATCAATCTCGACCCTGAGGGTATGATAGCCAAGGGCAACTACGACGGGCTCGAATTCAAACCCATCATAGAGACCGCCAACGACCTCGCCGAGCGCTTGCGCCGCGACGAAAAGGCCGACATCGTCGTTGCCGTCTCGCACATAGGCTATGCTCCCGGCGGACTCGTCGGCGACTCCATCCTTGCCCTCAACTCGCGCGGCATCGATATTATAATTGGCGGCCACTCCCACGACACCATCGACCCCACCACTGCCGAGGGCGAGCGCCGTTCACACCTCCGCAACCTCGACAACCGTCCCGTCCTCGTGGTTCAGACAGGTAAGGCCGGTCGCAAACTCGGCAAAATCGAGATTGACCTCGACAAGCTCGGCGCCGACACCTACCCCGCCTACGAGCTCATCAACATTGACAGCCGCTACGACTCGTACACAAACCCGGCCATCACCGACATCATAGATCGCTACTCACCCGGAGTCGACTCCCTGATGCACGACTGGATTACAACTACCACCCACGCCATCGACAACAAAGACCCCGAGATTCTCAACTTCTTCTCGGACTACATCCTTGCCCGCGGCAAAGAGCTCGCTCCCGATGTCGACTTTGCCATCACAAACGTCGGCGGCATCCGCACTGCTCTACCCGCAGGCCGCGTATCCAAGGGCCACATCATCAACATGTTGCCCTTCCGCAACTATATCACCGTCATCGACGTCCCCGGCGAGTATCTTGAAGATGCTCTCGACGTGATGGCATCCCGCGGCGGCGACGGCGTCAGCGGCAACGTGAAAGCCACTTTCAAGTGGGACGGCAAGGGCGACGGCGAAGTCGAGTCCTTCATCATCAACGGTAAGGAATTCGACGACGACCGCACCTACCGCATCGCCACCATCGACTACCTCGCCAACGGCGGCGACTACATGACCGGCCTCACCCACGGCACCGTCGTAGCGCGGAGCACCGTGCCCCTCTACGACGACCTCATAGAATATCTCACCACCGGTCCCGGTGCCAACAAGCCCATCAGCGCTTCGCCCGAAAGCCGTTGGACCCGCGTCAAGTAATCCGACAAGCTAACATATACCATGCCTAAATACCTGCAAATAATCACCCTCGCCATAGCCGCCGTCAGCCCCCTGCTCAGCTCCGCCGTCACCCCCAACGTAGAGCGCACCAAGGGCCAAGCGGCAGCCGCCTGGGCCGACTCCGTCTACAACACCCTCACCGACCGCCAGCGCATCGCCCAACTCGTGTTCCCCAAAGCCGTGCCGACCGACGGCGAGAACTCCAAAGCCACCATCCGCCGCTACGTTGTCGACGAAGGCTGCGGCGGCCTCCTCTTCACAGAAGGCTCCCTCGCACAGCACGCCGATATGATGCGCTACGCTCAGTCCATCGCCAAGGTCCCCCTGCTGATGACCTTCGACGGCGAATGGGGACTCGCAATGCGTATCAAGGACTCGCCCAAATTCCCCTACAACATGGCTCTCGGCGCCATCTCGGACTACAGCCTCCTGTATAAATACGGTGCAGAAGTCGCCCGCGAATGTCGTGCTCTCGGCGTTCATGTCAACTTCGCTCCTGATGCCGACATCAACTCCAACCCCGCCAACCCCGTCATCGGCTACCGCGCCTTCGGCGAAGACCCACAGCGCGTCGCCAAGGCAGCCACAGCCTACTCCCTCGGCCTTGAAGACAACGGCGTGCAGAGCGTATCGAAGCACTTCCCCGGCCACGGCGACACCGACTCCGATTCGCACAAAGCCCTCCCTGTGGTCAATCACACCATGGAGCGCCTCGAAGCCATCGACCTCGTACCCTTCACGGACTACATCAACGCAGGTTGCTCCGGCATCATGGTAGGTCATCTCGCAGTGCCCGTCCTCGACCCCTCCGGCACACCCGCCTCCCTCTCCAACCCCATCACCACCGGGCTCCTCCGCGAGAAGATGGGATTCGAAGGACTCATCTACACCGATGCGCTCGGCATGAAAGGGTCGGCCAACTTCACCGCCACCCCGGCTCTCGACGCCCTCAAAGCCGGAGCCGACGTACTACTCTGCCCTCTCAACACCACCAAGGAAATCAACGCCATCGTCGACGCCCTCAATAAAGGTAAAATCTCCCGAAGCATCATCGAAGACCGCTGCAAGCGCGTGCTCCGCTACAAATACCTCTTCGATGCCTCCAACACCGCCATCTCGCCGAACTCCACCCTCAGCACCACCGTCAATACCCCCGAAGCGCAGGCCCTGATACAGCAGCTTGCCGACGCTTCTGTCACCGTCCTCAAAAACGCCGACAATCTCCTGCCGCTCGACATCCGTCCCGGCGAGAAAGTGTCCGTCGTCAACATCGGCGCTCAGGCCAACAACGACTTCACCGACATCTGCCGCCACTATGCACCCGTCTCTGCCCACTACACCATGGGCGGTGCATTCTCCGCAGCATCGCTGGCCAAGGTAACCGATGCCGACGTAGTCATTGCCGGAGTATATGACGACTCAGCCGGAGCTCGCGAAGCCTTCGCACAACTCGCCGCCAAGGCCAAAAAATTCATCGCCGTCTTCTTCGTCAACCCCTACAAGATGAAGAAATTCTCGCAGTCCTTCAGCCATCTCGACGCCCTCGTGCTCGCCTACGACAACATCCCCGCCGAGCACATCAGCGGTGCTGAAGCACTCTTCGGCGGCATCGCCACCAAGGGCAAACTCCCCGTAGGCCTCCCCGGTGTAGCCCCCATAGGCACAGGCATCGAGCTATCCAAGACACGCCTCGGGTTCAGCAGCCCTGTAGCCGAAGGCCTCGCTCCGTGGCTCACTGACAGCATCAACGCCATCGTAGACAAGGGTCTCAAGAGCGGCGCATTCCCCGGCTGCCAAGTGCTCGTGGCACGCAACGGCAACATCGTATTCGACCGCGCCTACGGCAAGCTCTCCAATGACCCGAAATCCGCCAAGGTCAACCGCGAGACCCTCTACGACCTCGCCTCAGTATCGAAAGCCACCGGCACACTCTCCGGCATCATGAAAGCCTACGACCAAGGCCTCATCAATCTCGACGACAGTCTTGCCAATCTCATCCCCGAAATCACCGACCCCGGCAAACGCTCCATCACCGTCCGCGAGCTACTATATCATGAGACCGGCATGCCCGCGTCGCTCAATGTCTTCGACGCAGTTTTCGATCCGGACACTTATACCGGCACCCTCACCCGCGGCCGGCGCGATGCAAGCCACACCATCAAGATTCAAGACAAACTCTACGGCAACACTTCCGCCCGTCTGCGCCGCGACATCACATCCCCTACCGCGACCAAAACGCTCCCCACTGCGGCTGCCAAGGGCGTCTATGTAGGCCCGGCCACCTACGATACCCTCATGCAGCGCATCTTCGACATACCCCTGCGTAAAGACAAGAGCTACAATTACTCCTGCCTGAATTTCTGCATCCTCATGAACCTCGAACAGCGTGCCACCGGTCGCGCTCACGATAAATTCGTGGCCGAGGAAATCTTCTCACCCATAGGAGCTTATCGAGCCGGCTACCGAGCAGCCGACTGGGATAGCACCGCCAACATCGCCTCCACCGAGCACGACACCTTCATGCGCCGTCAGACCCTCAAAGGCTACGTCCACGACGAACTTGCCGCCATGTCCGGCGGCGTACAGGGCAATGCCGGTTTCTTTGCCAACGCCGACGACGTCGCCAAACTCTGCCAGATGCTCCTCAACGGAGGCACCTATGGCGGCAAGCAGATTCTGTCCAAGAAGACCGTTGACCTCTTCACCACCGCGAAAAGTCCCACTTGCCGCCGCGGACTCGGTTTCGACAAGCCCGACAAGGAGAATCCCGACTACTCTCCCACTTGCGACGAAGCCAATGCCGAAGTGTTCGGCCATCTCGGTTTTACAGGCACCGTCTTCTGGGTCGACCCCTCTGAAGATCTTATCTTCGTCTTCCTCACCAACCGTGTCAACCCTACCCGCGACAACGCCGCATTCAACCGCCTCAACATCCGCCCCGGACTCTTCTCCTACATCTACAAGGCCCTCGAAGATGGCAAGACTATCGTAGAAAAATGACGGAAATAATGCCCGATACAATATCGGAGTAATAAAATGAAACTCCCTGTCATTACAGCAATCCTCACTCTCGTCGGCACAGCGACTGCCGTCGGGAGTGATTTCATTCACAGTGATACTACCGCTGTCACAAAACAGCGCCCAAAGTTCAATATTGCCGAAGATATCACATCCGTTGGCGCCGGCCTCGTCATCGACGCAGGTATCACCGAGGTACTCAAACACACCGTACACGAACTTCGCCCCGACCGCAGCGAGAACAATTCTTTCCCCTCCCGCCACACCTCCTGGGCATTCGGACTCTCCACCGCATTGAGCAACCGCCTCTACGTGTACAGCACATGGTGGTCCGTCGGTCTTCAGACCGTCGCCGGAGCCGTCGGCATACAGCGCATTGCCACCGGGCGCCACTGGGGTTCGGACGTCGTGGCCGGAGCCACGGTAGGTATAGTCTCAGCCGAGGCCGGACAGCTTCTCTCACGCGCCATCTTCCACAGTGCCTCGCCCTGGAAGCATTGTCCTGAAGCAGATTTCACACCCACATTCTCCGTCAGCAGCGATGCTACATGGTGGTTCAATAGCAGCGGGCATCCCGATTTTCGCGCTGCCTTCGGCACTACCCTGCACTTCCGCCTGCCACTCAGCGACCGCTGGGGCATCAGTGCAAGCGCTCAGGCAATGAGCATGCCCGTCAAAGGGATAGCAGAAACTAATCCTCTGTCCACTGCCATCTTGTCTGTCGGAGGCATTGCATACTTTCCCGTCGAAGCAGGTCCACTTGCGTTCTCGGTGACGGCTGAGGCCGGCGCCTGCCGCTGGATAGGTCGCAGCAGCGTACGCCCCGGCGACTGGGCCTTCGCCGCCCGCATAGGTGCCGATGCAGAGTGGCGCCTGACACGCTCCTTCGCTTTCCGCGCCGGACCCGCCTTCCGCACCCTTGGCGCAGGACATCTCGGCATAGACCTCTCCGTCGGCTCCGTCGTCATCTTCTGATTACCACGCGATTTTTTATTATCTGCTGCAACTTTTCATACTGAGAGAGTGTTAATACAGAAACATTCTTCACATTATACAGTATGAAACTCCACATTCCTGCCCTGCTCTTTGCTACAACATTAGCTTTCACCGCTTCTGCTGCCACACCCACTATGTCCGACCGTCAGATCGCAAGCGAGCTTGAGTCGAACAAAATTGTATTCATCGACGGCAAACCCGCTTCGGATGAAATCCAACATCATGTCGACTCTATCCGGCAAGTGATTTCAGACTTCTACTACGACCAGTTCCGACACTTTCAGGACCCCGGCGCACCCTATTTCCTCTTCATGAGCAAGGATTCGCAGCTTGCCATGGGCATAGGTGGCGTGGTTCGCATGCGCGGTTATTACGACTGGGACGGCGCCATGCCCACCAACGCTTTCGCACCATATATGATACCTATGCAGCCCGACCCGACGAACATGCGCCACTTCGGCACCACTCCCTCCGGTACGGCTCTATACTTCCGCGTCATCGGTCGCAACAAGCAGCTCGGCAACTATCAGCTCTATATCCAGGCCGACTTCTCAGGATACCAGGGCCGTGACTTCAAGCTCAAAAAGGCCTACGCCATCGTCAATGACTTCACCATAGGCTATGCGAGCTCTACCTTCTCCGACCCTGCGGCCGAGACACCTATCGTCGACGCTCAGGGTGCCAACAACAAGATAGGCACAACCTCCGTCCTCGTACGCTACATGCCGGTGATTCGCAACTAATGGTACTTCGCCGTCTCTGCCGAGACTCCAGCCACCGCCATCGCTGACGACAACATCAAGTCGAAGAAAGTAAGCTGCTGGCTCCCCGACTTCGCCGCCTTCGCTCAGTATGAGTGGGCTCCCGGTCAGCATGTACGCCTCGCCGGCATCCTGCGTACACTCTCCTATCGCAACCTGGAGCAGGCAAAGAATCACAACATCGTAGGCAGTGGCGTACAGCTCAGCGCCGTCGGCAACGTCCTTCCGGCTCTTAAGCTATACTCTATCATCAACTACGGCCGCGGTATCGCCAGCCTTGGCGGCGACCTCAACATCGGCAACTACGACCTCGTAGGCAACCCCGATGCCCCCGGCAAACTCTACGCTCCCCGACAGTTCGGATGGATGGTCGGCGCGCAGTACAACTTTACGCCAAGCATCTTCATGAGCCTCACTGCCAGCGAGTCTCGCTATCTGCCGAGCCACGATGTGGCTGCCGACGAATTCAAATACGGCCTCTTCGGTGCCGCAAATATATACTGGAATATGACACCGCGCATACAAGTGGCTGCCGAGTACGACCTCGGTCAGCGCCGCGATTTCTCCGGCAAGCACCGCACTGCCCAGCGTGTCAACATGATGTGTCAGTTCTCATTCTGACACACCGCCATCGCCTGTCTGCATCATCCTGCCCCATTTGCGATAGCCTATCACCGCGATGACCGTGTATATCGCATAGAGCAGTGCATAGAAATAAATACCCTTGTAGGCATACAGGAACACACAGACAGCATCCACCGCCACCCAAGCAAGCCACTGCTCAAGGTATTTCCGGGCCAACATCCATGTACCCACGATACTCAGTGCGGTAGTAAACGAATCGGCCACAGGCACCGTTCTGTCAGTCAAAAATTTAAGTCCGGCAAAAATCCCGAGCCAAAGCAACGCGAAAACGGCCGCCGCACCGATGCGGTGCCGGCGGTCGATTCGTGTTATAGGTAATTTTTTCTTCGCCTTGCCGCTGCCGCCATTGCTCCATACCACAAAGCCATAGATAGCCATGAGAAAGTAATAGATATTTATGGCAAAGTCCGCGTACAGTCCCTTGCTGAAATATATCCAGCCGGATATTGTGGGCATCACTATTGACGCCAGCCACAGACGACGGTCGGCATGGTACTCCCACCACAGGTAGAGGATGCCTATGCTGAATCCAAGTATCTCAAGCGCGCGGCTCCAGGTGAAGAAATCCATCAGAATGAGAGCGTTGCTGTTGCGAGAACGTTAGTTGTAGCCTGGGCGGCATAGCCTGCATAACGATAGATTACGGGCTTACCGTCCTCCATATAGTAGCCTGCACCACTGTAGCCGTTGTTGAAGTACTTCTCGTTGAAGAGGTTGTACACCGTCACGCCGAGGCGCAGATTCTTCACTCCGCGGATCTTCTTGAAGTCGTAGGCCACACTGAGATCGCTCACGAAATAAGCGTCAAGTTTAGCCTCTGCACTGCGGGCATTATTCATGTACTGACTTGATACATAGCGGCTCTTGAGTGCGATATCGAAGCCTGTCACATGGAAGTTAAAGGCATTGTGCAGTATGAAATCAGGTGAGAAAGCAATAGGCGTGTCACCGCGATCGAAGGATATGGGATTCGTCCACTCATCCTCGTAGATATATTCGGTGAAATTCTTGATACGGTTGCGCGACAGAGTGGCGTTGAGCTCCCAGTCGAACCATTTCACAGGGCGGAGCGCACCCTGGAATTCGACACCCATACGGTACGAGTCCGGTACATTGACACTCAGAGGATTGCCCGTATCGGAGAGCTGGCCGGTGACAACGAGCTGATTCGAGTAGTCCATGTAGTAGAGGTTGGCACCGACGGTGAAAAGTTTCGTATTGAAGGTATAGCCGGCCTCGTAGTCAAAAAGACGTTCAGCTTCGGGATAATTCTCGGGGTCGCCGTCGGTGAAGTTGTCGCGCGTAGGCTCCTTATGTGCCACGCTCCACGATACATACGCACGGTGCGACTTATGATTGTAGGCCACGCCCACCTTGGGGTTGAAGAAATTCCAGTCGCGGTGCACATCGAGACGCGCCATATCCTCAGTATTCCAGTCGTAGTTGTCACTGATACCGCGGATTGTATAGTGGATATGACGGTACTGCAGGTCACCGTAGGCCGAAAAATCGGAGGTGATATCCCAGTCGGCGCGCACGAAGCCGTTGGCGTCGAACTTGCGACCCGTATTGCGGTAGTACTCTTGCAGAGGGTTGATGGAGCCGACATAATTGCGCACCCATTTGATTTCGCCGTAGTGCTCGCCGCGGAACCAGTTGGCAGCCACGCCGGCCGTGAGGCTCAGTGTCTTACCCTGGTAGCGTACATTGGCCATACCGCCGCCGAAGTCATTGTCGTTCGTCTTCAGGCGTATCAGGTCCGACTTCTTCACCTTATTGCCATCAGCATCGTAGAAGGGTTCAAGGCCGTACTCCGACAGAGTGCGGTTCGTCTTGTACTGATCATAGAAGCCGTCACCCTTGGTGTAATGCAGAGCAGCGTTGAGGCTCACGCGGCGTGCGAGCTGCTGATTGAGAAGGAGTTGGAAATGATGCTGTACGAAGTTGTCACACTGGTCCTTATAGAATGCCGTCTTGCCATCAGAGTCGGTGTACTTGCCACAAGGATTGTAGCGACGACCGTACTCCTCCATCTCCTCCTTCGAAGCATAGTCCCACGCCATATATGTGCGCTCCTTGCCGCCGAAGGCTATCAGTCGCAGCAGCGTGTTGTCGCCCTTATATGCAAGCTGACCCATGTAGCTCCACAACTGGCTGAAAGCACGGTCGATATAACCGTCCGACCCGATGTGGCTGATACGTGCATCCGCACTCCAATGCTCGCCGAAGAGACCCGACGACACCTTGATGGATTCCTTGTTGGAGTTGAATGAGCCGTACGACGCCGACACTGTAGCCGACGCTTCATCCGAGGGTACATCAGTGAGCATATTGATAGATGCACCGAATGCACCGGCGCCGTTGGTCGATATACCTGCGCCACGCTGTATCTGAATATCGCGCAACGACGAGGCGAGGTCAGGCATATTCACCCAGTACACATTGTGGCTCTCACTGTCATTGATAGGTACACCATTGGCAGTCACGTTGATACGCGAAGCATCACTGCCACGCACACGCAGACCGCTATAACCGATACCCGCGCCGGCATCCGACGTGGTCACAATCGACGGTGCCGACTCGATGAGCGACGGTATGTCGCGCCCGTCATTGGCACGACGCAGTTCGGCTGCACTGATATTGGTGTAGGCTACGGGAGTCTTCACACCGGCGCGGTTCGCCGTGATCTCGACATCCTTGAGGTTTATCACACTGTCGGCCTCGAAAGCCGACGCAGCCGACTCGGCGGCTACAGCAGGTACCGTCGCAAACAGCGCGACAGCCCCGAACAGATACTTCTGTTTCATTGGTTTAATTTTTCTTTACGCCGGCATTACCCGGATCAAGTTCAAAGGGTCTGTTCTCAGCACCGACCTGTACGAAGACGCATCGGTACACCCCTAAATTAATTATCTCTACGGCCGGCTCCTCTAAGCCCGTGCCAAATTGTCGGTCCGACGACGCAGAAGACCTGCCATGTCAAACCGCTGCAAAATTAAACAAATTTTTCAAATCCCCGAAATTTACCCCAATAAAAAAATACCATCCCATCGGATGGCATTGTAGAAATTTGCCCCAATAAAAAATACCACCCTATCGGATGGCATTGTAGAATTCGGTGCGGAGGTCGGCATTCTCGAAGACGCCGTTGTAGTGCACCGTCGTAGTTGTGGAATGTTGCTTCTCTACGCCACGCATCTTCATGCACATGTGCTCGCCATTGACGAGGACTATCACCCCCTTTGCGCCCGTGGCGGCCTTAATCCTGTCGGCAATCTCCGCCGACAGTCGCTCCTGCACCTGCAGGCGGCGAGCGAATACGTTCACTATACGGGCTATCTTACTCAGACCTACTATCTTACCGTCCGGCACATAGCCCACCGATATCTTGCCGAAGAACGGCAGCACATGATGCTCACAGAGTGAGTAGAATTCGATATCCTTCACTACCACCATCTGCGAACCTTCGTGAGCGAAGAGGGCCTTCTTGATAACACTGTCGGCATCCACTTCATACCCGCTCGTAAGGAAAGCGAGAGCCTTCGCCGCACGCTGTGGTGTGTCACGAAGTCCTTCTCTGGTCACATCCTCGCCCAGGAGTCCCAGGATGGATGACAGATGAGATGCTATAGCGTCAATACGTTCCTGTTCGGTCATATCAGTCTTTTATATTTATCTTCTCGCGTACTATACGCATGTAGGGTGCCATAGCAGGTAGGGCATGGCGCAGCTCCGCCATCGTCGCTTCTGCCTCGGCACGCGTTCGGAAATCCCCTACCTTCACTCGCCAGTAGGGCGAATTGAATGTCACATAGGTCGACAGATGAGGGAAGTGTGCGGCTACCTGAGCCTGATGAGCCTCGGCCTGACGGCGCGCCGTGCGCGGATCATTATCGTCGAACACCTGCACACGGTAGCCCGCACGGACAGTCGGAGTAGCCTTCTCTACCGGAGCGGCGTCGGAAGTACCTCTCTCTGCATTAGACGGGGCGACTGCCTTATTGACACGCGCAGCGAGCCCTTCCGGTTGGACTACGGTGATAGTCCCGCCAGCCTCTATATGCGCCGTGATACCCTCGGGAGCCGAAGCCGACACACTAAGTACAGCGCACAGTGCTGCCGATGCCAAGATGTTACGCGATATTGCCATAAGGACAACTCATCAATTGTGAATTAAAAAATGAGGACGCCGACGCACCGCCGACGTCCTCTATAGTATCTTGTCTATCAGAATGCGCTGACGATACCCATGAAGTCTTCGCACTTGAGCGAAGCACCACCGATGAGGCCACCGTCTACGTCGGGCTTGGCGAAGAGCTCGGCTGCGTTGGAGGGCTTGCAGCTGCCGCCGTAGAGGATAGAGGTATTGTCAGCAACTTCCTTGCCGTATTTCTCGGCGATGACGCTGCGGATGAATGCGTGCATATCTTCTGCCTGCTCGGCGGTTGCGGTTTTGCCGGTACCGATAGCCCATACGGGTTCGTAAGCGAGCACGATATTGCCGAATTCTTCAGCGCTGAGGTTGAAGAGACCTTCTTCTACCTGCTTGCGTACTACATCGTTGTAAGTGCCGTTCTCACGTTCTTCGAGCACCTCGCCGATGCAGAAGATGGGCTTGAGGTTGTTCTGGAGAGCAAGAGCTACCTTCTCTCGAAGAGTCTCGGAGGTTTCGCCGTAGTACTGACGACGCTCGGAGTGACCGAGGATTACATAGCCTGCGCCGGTGGAAGCAACCATGGATGCGCTCACCTCGCCGGTGTAAGCACCCTTGGCGTGATCGGCACAGTTCTCAGCGCCCAGACCCAGCTTGTTGGTGTCGATAGCCTGAGCTACGGGTACAAGGTGAGTGAAAGGTACACAGATAATAACGTCGCACTTGGGAGTGGCGGCTGCCACTGCTGCATTAACTTCTTTTGCCAGTTCAAGACCTTCGGGAACGGTAGTGTTCATCTTCCAGTTACCGGCAACGATGTTCTTTCTCATTATATATATGATTAATTATTGAGTTCGCATTTTTTCGGCTGCAAATATACGAAAAAATATTCATATCCGCCGCCAATCCTCCCACGATTTTTATACACGCCCCCCACAACGCACTCAAATAAAAATTTTGCAGATATTTTATGCCCCCGTTTGCGGGATTAAAGAAAAAGTAGTAATTTTGAATCCCGTTATGAAATACGGATTTGACAACGAAAAATATCTCAGAATTCAATCTGAGCACATCTGCGAGCGAATAGCTCGCTTCGGCAATAAGCTATACCTCGAACTCGGAGGAAAGCTCTTCGACGACTACCACGCAAGCCGCGTACTCCCGGGCTTCCAGCCCGACAGCAAGCTACGCATGCTATCCAAGCTGTCCGACAAGGCGGAAATAGTGATAGTAATCAGCGCACTCGACATCGAGAAAAACAAGGTGCGCAACGACCTCGGCATCACCTACGACATGGACGTCCTCCGACTCCGCCGCGAGTTCACCAACCTCGGATTCCTCGTCAGCTCCGTAGTCATCACTCACTACGACGGACAGTGCAGCGCCGACGCTTATCGTCAGAAGCTCGAGCGAATGGGTATCCGCACTTACGTCCACTACACCATCGACGGCTATCCCGCCAACGTCGACCTCATCGACTCCGACGACGGCTTCGGCCGCAACGACTATGTCGAGACCACCCGCCCTCTCGTCATCGTCACAGCTCCCGGTCCCGGCAGCGGCAAGATGGCAGTATGCCTCAGCCAGCTCTACAACGAGAACAAGCGCGGCATACGCGCCGGATACGCCAAGTTCGAGACATTCCCCGTGTGGAGCCTTCCGCTCAAACACCCCGTCAACATCGCCTACGAGGCAGCTACTGCCGACCTCAACGACGTCAACATGATTGACCCCTTCCACCTCGAGGAATACGGCAAGACGGCAATTAACTACAACCGAGACATCGAAATCTTCCCAGTCCTCAATGCCCTCTTCGAAGGTATATACGGCGAGAACCCCTACAAGTCACCCACCGATATGGGCGTCAACATGGTAGGTTTCTGTATATCCGACGATGAAGCATGTTGCCGCGCGTCCAAGAACGAGATAGTACTCCGCTACTTCACCGCACTCAACCGCTTCGCTCAGGGCGAGACAGGCGACAGCGAAGTCAACAAGATAGCTCTCCTTTTCAAGCAGGCCGGCATCGATGCCAACTATCGCAAGTGCATAGGCGCGGCGCGTCAGCGTGCCGAAGAATCCAACGCTCCCGCATCGGCTATCGAACTCCCCGACGGCACCATCATTACCGGAGGCAGCAGCGAGCTCCTCGGCCCAAGCGCAGCTCTCATCCTCAACGCCATCAAGCACCTTGCCGGCATCGACCACTCCGTCAAACTCATCCCGCAGGCCCTCATCGAGCCCATACAGCGCACCAAACTCGAGTATCTTTCCAGCAAGAACCCGCGCCTGCACACCGACGAAGTACTCGTGGCTCTTTCCGTCCTCAGCAACGACGACCCCAACTGCCGCCGCGCCCTCGAGAAACTTCCCGAACTTCGCGGCTGCCAGGCACACTGCACCGTCATGCTCGGCCAGGTAGACCATAAAATCTTCAAGAAACTCGGCGTAGGTCTCACCTGCGACCCCGCACGCAAACCCCGCCCCACAAC